>SLAU01000249.1 GCA_007126675.1 Balneolaceae bacterium | reverse complement strand
GTGGCAATACCATCACAGGCGTGCAGAAATCTGGAAAGTGATTGAAGGAGAAGCAGGAATTATACGAAGCCAAACAAACGAACAGGGAGAAGTTGAAATCTTTTCTGAAGGAGAATTCATACAACTAAAACAGGGAGAGCGCCACAGGCTCGTAGGGCTTACAGGCTGGGCCGCAATTGCAGAAATCTGGAAACATACCGATCCGGATAATCCTTCAGATGAAAATGATATTGTGAGAGTTTCGGATGATTTTGGAAGATGAAGTAGATTTTGAGATCACATTTCAGGAAACATCCATCTCTCCTTCTTCTCGCATTTCTTTTAAATCATCAACTATTTCATCCATTTGGTCATCATCTAATTTATAGAAGTAGATAAATACTACTGCAAATAGCGCTCCTATTCCGGCCAGTACACTTATCATCAGGCGTATACCTAATAAGGCAGTATCAGTTTGTGCAACATTAGCCTGGTAACCAAAAGCTGCCAAGAACCAACCACTGATAGCCCCACCGATTGTCCAGCCAAATTTTTGAGACATTGATGATGAAGAAAATATGAGGCCAGTAGCTCTTCTTCCCGTTTTCCATTCAGAATAATCCGCAATATCTGCATACATAGACCAGATTAGAGGAAGTACTATACCTGCAGTTATACCAATCAGAATATTTAAAAGAAAGATGAAAATTATTTGATCTGGTTGAGCAAAAAACAAGATAAAACTGAATAGTGCAGATAAAATCATTGCCCACTTAAAAGTAGTTTTTTTACCGATTTTTGCTGATACCGGCTTTGCAAATAATACTCCAATCATGTTTGAAATCAACCAGATAGACATATAAGCTGACACCAAAACAGAATAGCTCAATTCACCAAAATACAATACACTTTGGTCTTGTATGTAGTACCTGAAATAGAAAAGCATTGCCCCTTCCCGAAGCGAATTAAATACCAAAACTGAGATGGCAGCGCCAAGCATTATAAACCATGGCTTGTTCGATATAATATCTTTCAGGTCACTTTTTAACTTATTTTTTTTTACCGATGGCTTAAGCCTCTCTTTAGTTCCCAAAAATGTAAATATAAATAGTATTGCAGCTAAAACAGCATAAATACCTACGGTTACCTGATAACCAAAAGCACTTTCAGTACCGCCACCAAAATAATCAATCAAATAAGTTGCGGTTGCAGTAACCAACAGGCCGCCTGAAAATGCACCTATAAAGCGATAGCTGGCTAATGCGGTTCGCTGATCAGGTCTGTTGCTCATTACACCCATAAGTGATGCATAGGGAACATTCACAGCAGTATATACCATCATCATCAATGAATAAGTGATATAGGCATACACCAATTTCCCGGTTGAACTTAAGTCAGGTGTACTAAAGGTTAGTATTCCAATTATTGCAAAAGGAACAGCAACAAACAACAGGTATGGCCGGAACTTCCCCCATCTTGACTCAGTCCTGTCACAAATTATACCCATAATAGGATCATTGGCAGCATCCCATACGCGAGTAACCAAAAACATTGTTCCAACTGCAGCAGCTGATATGCCAAAAACATCTGTGTAAAAAAACAAAAGAAATAAAGAAAAAAGCTTCCAGAACATTGATGAAGCAAAATCTCCTAATCCATAGGCAGCTTTTTCTCTGAAACTTAATACATGGTTATCAGGTTTATTCATTTATACTTTGTAGATATATTATTTTTTTCAGACGGCTGAAAATTAGTTCACTGTTTTCTCTTCAAATTTATTTGTGTTCCGGTTTTCTTCATTTTTGTAAAAATCAAAATCTTGCACACTTAGCCTCTTTAAAAATTCTAAACATGCTCTTGAATTGTGATACGGACATTTCCATGGCCCAACTTTATCTTCATTCATGTATGGAATGCCTTCGTTACTGACCCGAAAAAACCATTCACCATTTTTTGGATCTATGACATGTTGTTTAACAAATTCCCATGTATTGTAAATTGCATCAATGAAAACCTGGTCCGCAGTTATTCTGTAAGCTTCAAGAAAACCTACCATTGCCTCGGCCTGTACCCACCAATGTTTTTCATCATCCGTCACTTTATCAGATGAACCTGTGTAGAATATTCCGCCATGCTTCTCATCAAAGCCTTCAGAAACAACTTTATAAGCTACCTTCTTCGCTACAGTCTCAACCTCCTGATACAGCTTTCTATCAGGAAGTTTTTTAGCAGCCTCTATTAGCAACCAGATTGCCTCTATATCATGACCATATGAATATATATCTGATTTAGAATTCCAATCGGTATCAAAAAAGCTGTTAAAGTGATCAGCTTCATAATCAAACATTTTATCAAGGTGTACCCTGATTAGCTGGCATAAACGTTCTTGCAGTAACTCATTTTTCCATACAGTGTAAAGGTTAGTATAAGCTTCCAGAATGTGAAGATGAGTATTCATGCTATACTTCTCTTGCCTGTCTGTTTCACCTAAGCGCACATCATCCAACTGTTGCCATTTCCTGTCAAATGCTTCATAGTAGCCACTTTTATCAGGCTGATAGCTAAATTTTTCTATATATCTTTGGAGTTCAATTGCCTGTAGAATGGCAATTTTATCATTCGAAGCTTTGTAATATTCTGAATAACCATAAATTGCAAAAGCCTGCACATATACATGTTTTTTTGTATCAAGAGGTTCACCATTTGGTTTGATCATCCAAAACACTCCGCCAAACTCCCGGTCCCAAAAACAATCTTCCATATATTTAAAAGCTCTTTCAGCAACTTTTAAATATCTATCATCTTTAAAAAAGTTATAGGCAGCAGAAAATGTCCATAATATTCTGGCATGCAAAATTGCAGCCTTCGGAGCAAGTTTATCAACTTCTCCTTCAGATGAAATTCTACCGATAAAACCACCTGAATCATGATCAATTGAATTCCTGATCCAGTAATCAAGTATATGCTCACTGAGCTCAGTTTTCAGTTCTTTGTACGTATTTAAAAGTATTGATTCCAAAATTATTTGTTCAGGTTCAAATTCTTTTCAATTAATTCTATTCTCTGATTCACACATTTAGCAGATGTTAGCGGGTCGGAAGGTGAGTTCATTAAATAGTCTAATAATTTCTCCCTTGTTGATGTTGCAACATGAATTCGGGTATCAGATGAAGCGTAATAGATGTAAATTTTACCGTCATCATCTTCAATCCAACCATTCGAAAATACAACATTTGACACATCACCAACGCGTTCATCTGCTTGTGGTGCAATTAAATATCCTGCCGGCTCACTGATAATTTTATAAGGCTTTTCTAAATCAGTTAAAAACATGTAGAGTACATATCGGAGTCCTGCAGCTGTGTTACGAACTCCATGTGCCAAATGCATCCACCCTTTTTTTGTTTTTATTGGAGGAGGACCCTGGCCGTTTTTTACCTCTTTAATTGTGTGGTAAACTCTTTGATCAACAATTTGCTCGTGTTCAACTATTGGGTTTTCAATATCTTCACAATAACCCCATCCAATTCCTCCACCAGAGCCTGCGTCTACAAACCCATCCTGTGGCCTTGTATAAAAGCCATATTTATTATTTACATATTCAGGATGTAGGACAACATTCCTTTGTTGCGGTGAAGGTGTTTTTAAATCCGGTAGGCGTTCCCATTTAATTAAATCTTTTGTCCTAACAATTCCAGCTTGTGCCACTGCACTTGATGTGTCAAATTCTGATACACTTTTATCTTTTCTTTCGGTACAAAAAACTCCATAAATCCAACCATCTTCATGATTCGTCAACCGCATGTCATATACATTAACATCCGGATTGTCGGTTTGTGGTATCACAACCGGTTTATCCCAAAATCTGAATCCTTCAGTTCCTTTATTACTTTCTGCAATTCCAAAAAAAGACTTTCTGTCAACACCCTCGATTCGGGCAACCAGGTAATACTTATCATTTAACTTAATTGCACCAGGATTAAAAACTGCATTAATCCCCATTCTCTCCTGCAAATTTGGATTATCCTTTGAATCTATATCATATATCCAAAAAGGCGGGATATGGTCTTTTGTTAATATCGGGTTATCAAACCTTTTATATATACCATTTCCAATTCCAGAAGCATGATTCTTTTTATTAATTAACTCTTCGTACTCATCATTAATCACTTTAAGTTTCTGGCTAAATGTATATTTAGTACTCATAAAAAAAGCAGAATTTCTGCACTAAATTATTATTCCAGTTAATATGAATAAGCGGTGGAGTAAACCACCGCTTATTATTTTATTTATTTGCTTTATAAAAGCTTAGAACCTCTTATTTAATAAGGGTCATTTTCCGGACTGCGGAAAAATTATCTGCTTCGAGACGATACATGTAAATACCGGAAGACAAATTACTTGCATCAATTTGAATAGAATGCTGACCTGATGAAAACATCCCAT
Organism: Balneolaceae bacterium; assembly: GCA_007126675.1. Taxonomy (GTDB): domain Bacteria; phylum Bacteroidota; class Rhodothermia; order Balneolales; family Balneolaceae; genus SLAU01. Next base: position 13,620 of record SLAU01000249.1, on the reverse strand, counting down.
TAGCCAGCACAGCTACTTTTTGTCCAACTGTATTATAAACATTTAGTGTAACCTGTGATGTGGCAGGCAGTTCAAAGCTAATTTGAGTTGTTGGATTAAAGGGGTTCGGATAATTTTGATTCAGGCTGTAACCTTTTGGCACATCTGAAGTGTTATCTGCAATACTTGTTGCAGTACTAAGCTCTACATTATCCCAGTAATACACCTGTTCGCCGGGATCGCCATCAGGAAAATAGTTAGGCATCATGGCTATCACATCAAAATCAACATCGAAATTACCTGCAAAATAGTCGCTATAATCAAACAGCAATGTTTCCCAGGTATTTGCTTCGTTAACTGTTGCCTGGATTTCAACTTCCTCTGCCCCATCCGACTGTTCTAATTTTAAGTTGATATCCACACCCGCTTCTGGTGAGTATACCATCATTGAAATAGATGGTGTGCTATCAGAAAAATTAATGGGATTTGCAAGAGTTATAGCAGATCCTGCCCAATCCTGAGCTCCTGCAGCCCTTGTTGAAATAGCTACTGTATTATTTGGATCAACCGGATCTTCACCTAAGGTAGTAGTTACACCACCAAAATCGTTCATAGGTAAGTATTCAACGTTTGGGTCATCGAATGTAAGCGGCAGATCTGGCATTGTTGTTCCACCATTTCCATTTGCTGCTGCAATGTCAACCTGATCCCAGTAATAGACCTGTTCTCCAGCTGCTTCACCTGTAACACCAAAGTTGAAGAAGACTACAATTACGTCATATTCAGTGGAAAAATCACCACCCATTGCATCACCAAAGTCAAAATCAAGAGTTGCCCAGGCATTGGCTTCATCAACAGTCTGCTGGATTTCGATTTCCTGATCTCCATCAGATTGTTCTAATTTCAGATTAACCTGAATCCCTTCTTCTGGTGCATATACATTCAATCTTAAAAGAGGGAATTCATTTGATAATGGAATTGCGGATGACAAACCAAATGCAGATCCGGCCCAATCTTCAGCTGTATCAAATCGGGTAGTTATTGCAACTGTATTGCCCGGATCTTCGGGATCTTCACCTAATTCGGTTGATACACCCCCAAAGTCATTCATTGGCAAATATTCTACAGCCGGATCATCGAATGTTACCGGTAACTCAAGTAAATCCTGAGCAAGTACGTTTCCGGATAAAAATGTCAAGCCAAAAATAAGACTGAACAAAGATATTTTTTTAAACTCTGTAATTATTTTCTTCATAGTTATATTGTTTTTAAATTAGGATTTAGTGCTGCTTGTATTGTATGATTAATGCTATTTTTTGACTACTTAAAAAAATCTCATCAGAAATATTCAGCATCCCGTTCTCATCGATATTCTGAACACTTTCACTAATGATTTCTCCTTTATAAGTGTCATAAAAGATCACATTAAATTTGTTTGGATATTCATGCAGTGTATGAATATTAAACTGTGGGGAATTATTTGATAATGAGTTTCTTAACAAACCTACATAGGTATTGCCACCATACAGTAAATCAACATCCACTCCATTTTGATTTGTCTGATCAATCCTTTCAAAGTTTTCCCAGTCACTTGCCATCAATATTTCATTGAAAGCAACAATACTTTTCATCGCTTCATGGTCCGTTTTTTCATAGAAAAACTCCCACCACCATGGCATTGGATAAATAGGAGTCGGTTCAACCAGCGCATACCAATAACTTTTAAACAGATCTTCATTAAATTCTTTAACCTGGTTTGCCTCAGGTCTTCTCCAGTCATATCCTACTTCACCAACCACAACAGGTGTTTGATAAAGAGTTCGAACAGAGTCCATCACTTCAGCCATTCCCGCGGTATTTCCGTATATGTGGATGTGTGAATAATCAATTCCTTCTGCAGCAAATAATCCCGGAATGTGCAGATGGCTAACACTTGTTGATACCAAATGAGGAAATGGATTTAATTCTTTTAAATATGCACCCATTTCATTGTGCCACTCAACAATTGAACTTTCCGGAATTCCTTCATTTTCGAGTGCATTATCAACCTCATTCCACAGTTCAATAGTCGCCAGATTTGTGAATGCACCCCATCGGGCGATAATGAACCGAAGCCTGTCTTTATAGTTTTCTTTAGCAACATCATCTGTAAAAAAATCAGCCGGTAATTCAGCAGTTCCGCCATTGATGATATTATCAGGGTGTTCTTCCCAGTAATTGTTACCTCCCCAATAATCAGGTTCGGTTTGTAATGCACCGTGATAATCAAGCACCAATATTACCTGAATATCATTCTTCATTGCCTCTTCAAACATTAAATCAGTACGCTCAATACCTGACCTGTTATATTTATATTCTTCTTCAACTGTGTACAGATCATCATTATCTGGCTGCGTCCAAATGAGCGGCAATGTCCATGGATTCATCCACTTTCTGACTATATTTGCACCTGCTTCATTCAGGGTTTTAAAAAAGTCAGGGAAATAAAGAGGAGTTTCACCGTCCCATGGCTGATCTTCCCATGCATAGTTTGTACCAACACCTCTGAATTTTTTTCCTGAATCGAACTGGAAATAATAATGCGAGCCGTTATCGGGAAGTTGTAAGAAGCCATTTTTTTCTGAAGCTACAGAAGTAAAATTAATTTCTGCACTTTGAGCGTTACCCTCTGCATTATTCAGATCAGCGGTAATTTTATAATCACCACTAAAACGCGGTGTAAATCTTAGCTTCCATATTGATTTACGATCATCTGTTTTTTCTTCGAAAAATGCCGGTACAACTTTTTCACCATTCGGACCACTAACAAGCCCATCCATTTTTATATCTCTCGAACTGTAGGGATCACTGAATTCCGCGTTTACCAGAAAACTGATCTCAACCATTTCATATTGAGATACCTCATCGGGCACCGGAGCTAAAACTTCAACCGATACAGTGTCATTGGTTTCAATGCATGATAGTAGCACAAAACTGTACAAGGTGTATAATACTATATTTAAAATAGTGTATGTTTTCATCTATTTTTTTATATAATTGTTAGTTCAACAGCTATTATGAGAGAGACATACAGAGCTTTAATTCTAAGTTTAAGCCTAATCAACCCTTACAAGCTCATACCAAAACCTGCTGGCTGCAGTTACATTTTCTAATGTATCCCAATCGATGTCCGGCTCAAGGTCAAAAACAATATTTAAAGATTGCTCATCTGCTGAAAACTCAAGACTCATAGTTCTTGTCTCATTCTCAGTTCCCTCTTCAAAAATCAGGATATCATTACTGAAGTCTCTGTGATAGGTACCCTCTGATTCGGGTATACGATCAAATTTGTATGCCCATTCGCCAAAATCAGCAGTTTCTCCTTCTTGTGTAAATGTTCCAAAGTTACGTCCGCTTTCATCAGTACCTTCAATATCAAAGTGGAAAGTATTTCCAAGCAAATTTTCGGCATCCGATATATCCCAATGGAGCGGCCTTCCCTCTTCACCCCATCCCCAGTCTTCACCTTCACCGAAATAATAGTCAAACCTGACTTCTGTCACTTCCCAGGTGCCTGCAAGGTTAGATTCAAACTCTTCAATGATTACTAACCACTCTCTGGTTCGGCCAGATTCTGATGTAACTTCATAAGTATACTGTCCATCATTTTCAGCAAAATTAACCTCTTCACCTGAAGCCGGTGATACAGAAGCTTTATATGAAACTGTAATTTCCGGGGTAACAGCTGAAAGGTCAGTATCTGGCTGTACAAAAATTGTAACATGAGAATCATCATCTTCCAATGACCTGATAATGACAGGAACTCCTATTTGATTATCTATTCTGAAGTCTTCGATTGCACGTTCATGACTTACAACACTTTCTACCGGGTTTTCTGAACATGCTTTCAAAAGAATACCGGCTGTCATTGCCAATAAAATCGCTGCTGCTGTATAACTTTTTTTACACTTAAACATAGTTTTATCAAGTTTTTTGTTTTAATCGATTAGATCGTTTACATCTCTTTCGATCTGCGGAATTTCATAGTAGTAGGCGTTATTGTGAATAGTTTTACCATATCGCCCCTGTAATATTTCTTCCATTTTATTTGTTCGGCGAAGGTCGAATAATCTGTGGCCTTCAAAGGCCAGCTCCCAGCTTCGCTCATCAAGAACCGCATCTCTGAAATCTGAAGGACTTAACCCGGGTTCCAAATCATCAAGACCGGCTCTGTTTCTGATTTGATTTATCGCATTATAACCTTCGGCAGTTGGCCCTTCAGCTTCAGCATATGTCAATAAAATATCTGAATACCTGAGAATGGGTATATCAGTACTTGTTTGTTCGCCGGTTTGATCAGGGTCAATAAATTTTCTTGTAAATGGAGCTTCAATTCCTCCCCCGGGATATGTCAGGTATTCACCATCAACAATCACCGAATCCACCATAAGTTCATTACGGCGCAGATCTTCCTCATCAAATGAGAAATAAAACCCTTCTTCTGTTATTACGTGGTTCCAGCCAGAAGGAAAAGAAATGCCATCTAATAGTTCAATTTCAGCTCCATCGAGATAGGGGTTTATGAGGAGGGGCATCTTGCTGTAATTGCCTTCATTTTCACCGGCTCTGTCAACAGTTGCATAAAATATCCGTTCCGGACCACCCTCATTGTAAACACTAAATATTTCTCTCAGATCTTCTTCGAGGTAGTAGATATTTTGATCGTTAACAACATAGCCAGAATAGACAGATGCTAACTCGTAATAACTTTCCGGATCAGTTACAAACTCAAAGCCTTCAACACCTGTAGCCCCGGCTGATGCTAAATGCAAATATACTTTGGAGAGTAAACCCCACGCTGCAACCTGGTTAGCCCTTCCATACCGGTTTTGCTGGTCCATCAATTCAATAGCCTCATTCAAATCTTCAATTATAAATTGATAAATATCTTCCTGAGGTGTTAATCCCTGCATTGTACTTTCAACATCTCTGATAGCAGATGCATGAAGTGGCACATCACCAAATAACCTGACAAGATTAAAATAATGGAGCGCCCTTAGAAAATGGCCTTCACCAATGAGCTGGTTTCTTAAAGTTTCATCCATTTGGATTTGCGGAACTTCTTCTATAACCATATTCGCCCGGTTTACTCCGATATATGCATACCTGAAAACATCGGTCACTTCTCTGTTATTAGCTAACGGGCGAAGCTGATCAAGATCATGTTGAGATGCTCCTACATCCGGTTTTAACGTAAACTCCTCAGTAGGTACTGTAGTTACCAGATAGAAATGCCTTGAATAGTATTCAATTTCAGGTAAGATTGCATAAGCGTATGCAACTGCTGACAAAGCATCACCCTCAGTTTCATAAAAGTTTTCTGATGATAAGAATCCGACAGGATTTTCTTCCAACGAACAGCTAAGTGCCAGTAATCCTATTAAAAAGGTTGTTATTATTAATTTTTTTGATTGCATAATGCTGATTCTAAAGGTTGTAGTAATTATTTATGCAGAAATTAGATTGTTACATTTATTCCAAACATGAATTTGGTAGGCCTTGGATAGAAACCCCAATTAAGGCCATTTTCCCCTACTTCAGGATCAAAACCAGATTGGAATCTGGTAAAGGTGTGCAAATTATCTGCACTGAAATAAAACCTAAGCCTGTCAAGAGGTAAAAATCCCGGTTCGTTTAATGTGTAGCCTAATGTTATGTTTTGAATCCGCAGATAAGACCCATCTTCTATCCACCAGTCAGAAACTTCATAACCTCTTAAATTATTCAGGCTTGGGTATTCATTTGTTGGATTATCGGGAGTCCACCTTTGCATCTGAGCGCTTGCTGTAGAAAACTTTTGCAGATTAAAAACATCACCACCTATTGCTCCATACAGCATAAAAGAAAGGTCGAACTGACGATAGTAGAAGTCAGTTGAAATACTGAAAATAAAGTCAGGATTTGGATCACCAATAATGGTTCGATCATCAGCATCTACTACACCATCGCCATTCAGGTCTACATATTTTATTTCTCCGGGTTGTGCCTGTTCGCCTGTTAAACCAGCTGCAAGCCCTTCCTCTAATGTCTGAATAATTCCATCTGTTTTATATCCATAGAAAGCAAAAAGCGGAGATCCCTCTTTTAAGACATTAACTGGAGTTCTGAACATTTCAATTTCACTGCCCCAAAACTCAAAATCACTATCTCCAACTCCTACCACTTCATTTCTGTTTAGAGAGTACATTGCTCCCAAATTCCAAATGAATGAGCCGCGTAACAGGTTAGCTTCTGCAGCAAGCTCAAAGCCCCGGTTATCAATTACACCGTCATTCACCCATATTTCATCAAAGCCCGATGAAATAGGTAATCGTTGCAATCGAAGCAGATCGCGGGTTCGCTTGTGATAAACATCTGCAGTTAAGGTTACACGGTTGTATAAAAATCCAAGTTCTAACCCTAAATTAACCTGTTCGGTTGTTTCCCACTTCAGGTCAGGATTAGCAATACCACTCCAGATCTTAAAAAAGTCATCCCATCTGAAAATACCGGGGCCATATGCAGTTACAAATCTTCCATCAAGGAAGTATTCATTTGAGCCCAATCGGTCCAGAGTCTGATATGGTGATATACCCTGGTTTCCTGTTAGTCCATAGCTTAGGCGTAATTTAACTTCTGATAATAATTCCTGATCCTGCAAAAATTCTTCATTATGCAGATTCCAGCCGATTGCTCCAGATGGGAAAAATGCCCATTGATTATTTGATCCGAATTTGGACGATCCGTCTAATCGGGATGTAAATGTGAGTAAATATCTTTCATCATAAACATAGTTTGCCCTGCCCAATGCAGAAAGTAACACCTCTTCAACCTGGCTGTTATTCACTATTGTTTCCTCGGCTGCGTTCAGATCTTCATTACCTAATGACTCATTAATAAATCCTCTGCCTTCGAGATTTGAAGTACGGGTAATCGATTGTTCTGTGGTAACACCGGTTGTCAGATTAAGCCTGTGAACACCGGCAAATTCATTTTGATAGGACAGATAATTTTCTGATGCCCATGATCTGTTTCTAAAGTTTGCAATCGAACCAAATCCATCAAATTGGTTTCCGGTGGAAGTATATCTGGAAGGCTGGAAATTATCCCAAACTGATTCACCATAGCTTAGATTTATTTGAGAATTGAAGTTTAAATTCTCACGAATATTCCATGTAGCTCTTCCTGAAGCAACAACATCTATTGATTCTCCCTGATCTGTTACTTCGCGGGCAAGTGCAATTGGATGCCAGTAATCCTGAGGTCCGATTTGGAAATACTCACCATTTTCATCGTAAACAGGAAAAACCGGTGATCTGCCATATGAAGCACTTGATCTTTCACGATCCGTCATAGATAAATTAACATTCGCAGATACGTTTAAATCGTCAGTTACCTGCTGATTTAAATAAACCCGGCCGCTTAATCTCTCATATCTGTTGTTTATCGTAAGACCCTCTTCTGCGTAATAATTACCAGAAAAAATATAACGTGTTTGATCGCTGCCCCCTTCAATCGACAGCGTATAATCGTTAGTTATAGCATTCCGATAAACCTCATCCTGCCAGTTTGTTCGATGTGGCCAGTCGCCGCTTCTTAGTTCTGCCTCAGAAGGATAATAGGTTCCCAAATACGTTTGACCTGTAAATAATGCATCCTGGCCGGCATTTACTCTCGATTCGTTTGCAACGATTGCATATTGAACAGGATCTGTGAATATGTCTAAATCCTGGGCTAATGTAGATACACCATTTTGGATATTCAGATTAATTCGTGTGCTATGGTCATCTGTTTGACTTGTAGTTGTTACAAGTATTACACCATTCGCCCCTCTTGAACCATAGATTGCAGCAGCTGAAGCATCTTTTAAAACTTCAATAGATTTAATATCAGATGGATTAATCTGATTTAAATCGCCTGCTGATCCTAATGGAAATCCATCTACTACATATAGCGGACTATTTGATCCATGTAAGGAACTGGCGCCACGAATTCGCATTGTAACTCCTTCTCCGGGCTCACCAGAAGGCCCCATTACCAGCAAACCGGGTACCCGCCCCTGCAGCATTCTGTCGAGAGAGTGAGACTGGAGATTTTCAAGCCTTTCTGCCGGGACCTGCGAAACTGATCCTGTCATATCCGATCTGCGCATTTCCCCATATCCAACAACAACAAGCTCATCACCCATCATTGCCCCGTAAGCCATCTCAACTTGAATTTGAGACCTGCCTTCTAACGGTACCTCTTTAGTAGAAAAACCGAGATACGAAAATATTAGCACTTCATTTTCGTCTGCAACTCTTAGAGAAAAGTTACCTTCTAAATTTGTTGTAGTACCAATACTTCTGTCGCTTTTCAAAAAGATGTTAACACCGATCAATGGTTCGCCATCTACATCTGTAACGGTTCCTTCTACAAGGTGCCCGGTATCTTGCGCTGCCACATTAACACTAAAACTGAATATCAACAGAATTGTTAAAAGCGCTTTCAGGTATATTTGAAGTTGTACTGTATTTCCCATAATAAGTTTGTTTGTAAATCAGGTATTACTTGTAAAAAATTAAATATGTAAGTGTTCATTGGGTGTTAGTTCTGTCAGAACACCATCCCTTTTTCTAATCTTATAACTGAGCAATAGGAACACTTACAAATTGTCCCCGTCAATAATTAATCAATTTGATTGTTTAATTGCAAGAAAAATTTATATTTTCATAACAGAACTCGCAGAAAAGCGGTTACAACACACAAAAACACCTTTCAAAGAATTTAAATGAGCAATTTTTTTGACAGTGAAAACTAAATCAAATTCTAATGGATAAAATTAAACAGTTAACTCGTAAAGATTTTTTAAAAAAAGGTGGATTGTTGGGTGCGTCATTAACACTTCCCGCTGCTTTCCAATCATCGGCCACTCATAAATATGAAAACCGGCTCCCCTACTGGAAAGGATTTAATCTTCAATATTTCTACAAATTAAACAGAGGTATTCACGAGCCAAAAGAAGAGCATTTTAAGTGGATATCTGATTGGGGCTTTAATTTTGTAAGGCTGCCAATGTCTTACAGAACCTGGTTAAAAAAGAAAGTATACGCCAATACAAATATTGATGTGAAAGAAGTGTACAAAATTGATGAAAGTACCCTCGAGTTAATTGATAAAGCAGTTCATTATGGGGAAAAGTATGGCATTCATGTAAATTTGTGTTTTCATCATGCACCCGGGTTTTGCATACATAATGATGTAGTTGAGCCTTTCAGCTTCTGGGGTGACGAAAAGGCTATTGAAGCATTTGAATTCCATTGGAAATTATTTGCAAAAAGATATAAACATATCAGTACATCGAACCTCAGCTTTAATCTGTTTAATGAAGCACCATGGCCTTATGATAATTTTAACGGCGAAATTTACAGGCGTTCGGTTGAACCGGCAGTTCGTGCTATTCGTAAAGCTACTCCACACAGAATTATTATTGCCGATGGTGCCGGAGCCGGAAATTTAACTGTCCCGGAATTGATTCCGCTTGGAATAGATCAAAGTGTTCATTGTTATATACCGGGCAGTATAAGCCATTATGATGTATCATGGATCAGCGGAGTTGATTGGGAAGACCCGATTTGGCCGAACGCAATAGATCAGCACGGTTACAAGTGGGATCGTGAAAGGCTGGAAATGTATTACACTCCCTGGAAAAAACTTATAAAACAGGGTGTTGGTGTTCATCTTGGTGAAACAAGCGGCTCTCATAAACTACCGCATGATGTATTCCTTGCATGGTTCAGAGATGTTCTTGAAATTTTTCACGAAATGAAAGTAGGGTACTGTTTATGGGATTTTATAGGTGCAAGTAATTTTGGCATTTTGGACAGTAACCGGGCTGATGTGGAATACGAAGATTGGTATGGGCACAAATTAGATCGAAAGTTATTAACCATGCTCCAGGAATTTCAAAGCTGAAAACTCTATGCCAAAAAGTAAAAATAGATTAAAGAATTATATCTCCTAAAAATAGTTGCAGAAACTTTCCGTAGTTATTTGCACAAAATTATATTCCTATGCTTAAAATACGCTTGTTGAAATTATTTGTAATAAAGTTTTTACTGTTGGTAAATATCTCTGTCTCACAGAACTCAATTACTGAATATGAGTCAGATTCTGACAATTTTATTCAATTCGAAAAAAATGTATTCACAATATCTGTTGATGCAAACTATGATAATCCGTTCGATCAGCATGATATTAAACTGAATATGATGTTTACCTCACCTTCGGGCGAAGAGCGTAAGCTGCCTGTATTTTTTAGCTCTGAGTCTGAATCCGGCTCAATCTGGAAAGCTCATTTTGCTCCTCGCGAGACCGGAGAACATAGTTACCATTTCGAGCTATTTATAGACGGAGAATTAACGGATGCAACTACTGAAGGATCTTTTGATGTGCAATCATCTGATGGTAATGGCTTTGTAATTAAAAATAGCGATCCAACTAATGAATGGAGCCTGACTTATGATTCCGGAGCACCCTTCAGAGCTTTGGGAATAAATATTGGATGGGAATACCGCAGCTGGGAAGATCCAAATCATACCTATGAGTATTTTTTCGAAAGGCTTGAAAGTGGCGGGGCAAACTTTGTTCGAACCTGGATGCATGCATGGAATTTACCATTAGATTGGCAGCAGGTTACAAACACAAATATCTATTCTAATTCTGACGAATATTTTAATCCCGGGGCAATTGAGCGAATGGATGAATTGATTGAACTGTCCGAAAATCATGGGATTTATTTAATGATCGCATTAGATGCACACGGGGGGTTTATATCTAATTCAGAATGGCCAATTAACAGATATAATTCAGATAATGGCGGTCCGGCTGATTCACCATCAGAGTTTTTCACCAATGATGAAGCAAAAAGCATGTATAAAAACAGGTTGCGATATCTTGTGGGAAGATGGGGCTATAGTACTGCTATAGCCGTTTGGGAATTCTTTAATGAAATAGACAATGTAAGAGATGCAGAACAAATATCTGACTTTCACATTTTTCAATGGCATAATGAAATGAGCACGTATTTGAAAAGTATTGACCCTTACGATCATCTGGTATCGACAAGTATCTCTCATGGTGAAATCAATAATTTGTTTAACGTAGCTGATATTGATATCAATCAAAGCCATTTATACAGAGAAACTGAGAACATTCCCGATGTGCTTACAAACCACGGTACAAACAGGCCTTATGTTATCGGGGAATATGGCAGAGAATGGGACTGGAATATTGACTTTTCAACAATTGAGGATGAAAAGATTCACGATTATAAACGCGGGCTTTGGTATGGTCTATTTCATTCAACTCCAATTCTTCCCATGAGCTGGTGGTGGGAGTGGTTTGATGAGAGAGACCTGTTTGAATACTTTTCCGGTGTTCGCCTTATTATGGATAAAATGCTGGAATCGGGTAATGGTAATTTTGAGCTGATTGAAAGCTCATTTCCGACCGAGGCTTATGCAGTAAAAACAGATTCTACAATTTATGCATACATACATAACATTGAATCCTCCTCGCTTAATGATCTGACTCTTACGATAAGCGGAGCTGATGACTATGTATATGAAGCCAGATTATTTGACCCTGAAACGAATGAATTCGAACCATTAGGCAATTACAGTACTTCAAGCGGAAACGTGACCATTCCAGGCCTCTCACTGGATAGACATGAGCAAAAAATTGTTATACTGGATCCAAGGGAATCTGCTGAAAATGGTGAGCAACCCGGCAGTTCATTCGAATTAAATAGCAATTTCCCCAATCCATTTAATCCAACAACCAATATCTCATTTACAGTGCACGAAACTACCGGGATGAATCTTACAATAAGAGTTTATGATCATCTTGGAAGATTTATTCAGCAACTTACCGACCGTAGGTATTATTCACAGGGTACACATGAAGTTAGCTTTGAAGCTGAAAACTTATCTTCCGGTCTATATATTTACAGAGTTACAGGCGGGGGAAATGAAGAGACCGGAAAAATGATGTTAATAAAATAATTGAATTGGAAGCTGTTTTCTTCCGGCTAATTGCTATAAGATTTTCCTGGATTTAAAACTATCAACTCTATCCATCCCGTTATTTTCTAAAAATTTGGGAATTGGAGCGAATGATGTATACAAGGGAAGAGTTGCGGCACCCAATGCAGTGGCCTCAACACCGGCTGTTGATTGCCTGATTTCAGGGGATGAAGTTTTCTTCTGAATTCTGAGTGATGGTAATTGTTCCTCAAGTTTTTCAATCAGATATCTCAAAACTTTTTCAGGCAATCTTCCTCCAATAAAAATAACATTGGGATCAATTAAATATTCGATTGCCAAAATCATAGGTGCCAGCTCTCTTGCCCCATTATTTAGCCAGTCCAATAATAATGAGTTTTTATCTTCTAACAACTGAATAAGATCTTTAGGATTTTCAACATTAAATCCTTCTTCATTCAATCTTTTATATAACAAAGGTAAATTAAAAAGCATACCTAAATGTGGTTGCTCAAATTCATCTGACACGTATTTATCATTAGACAATGGAAAATAACCGAGCTCTCCGGCATTACCAGTCGCACCTGAATGTAGCTGACCATTTATAAACACTCCCCCGCCAAGCCCTGCACCAAACGCTATATAAAAGAAATTATCAATATGCTTGCCATCACCATACCATCGTTCACCAATAGCTGCTGATGATGCATTATTTTCCAATATAACCGGGAGTCCAAGTTTTTTCTCCAGCATTTCTACTACGGGAATATGATCCCATCCTTCGAAAAACTGCGGGTTTACTACATTAGTAACAATGCTTCCTTCTGATATTACAAGCGGCCCGGGCAAACCCACACCCACACCCCAAATCAAGTCCAGGTCGATTCCTTCAAGCTTAATTAGTTTCTCTACATTTTCACTAATTAATTCTACTGCTTCATCAGGTGTGGGAAAATTTAAGTTAATCCCAATATGCTGTCGCATCTTACCGTTTAAATCAACAAGCACGCATGAAAGGTGATCTTTATCCAAATCAATACCAATAGAATAGGCTGCATCCCCATTTAACTTTAATAAAATAGATGGAGCCCCTCTTCCCTCCTGAACACGATCATGTTCATAGATAAGTCCCGCATTCATCATTTTTTTCGTAATATTTGTCACTGTTTGAGCAGTTAATTGCGTACGTTTTGCAATTTCTGCTCTTGATACAGGCCCTTCTAATCGAATAGTTTCTAAGACCAGTCTCAAATTAAATGACTTGGCATATTTTAAATTTGTACCCTTAAGCATGATGAAATTCGGTGCAGATTGATTTAATTCTTTAGGTTTTTAGCATATAAATTATAATTAAATACCCTCCTACAATAACAGGGTTCCGGTTGTAAATATCAATTTGAATTTAATCAAATTGAATGATTATTGTAATAATCATTCCTATAAAATAGTTTGACCAATATTTAGTTCGCAAACTATAATTAACAGAGTACTAAGGAGAATTAAACACAAACTTCAATCCCACCGACATTCTTAAAGCTTCAAACGCAAATGCAAATTCGTCGGAATTATAAAGTGGAAAAGCAATTCCGAACTGAGATTC
>SLAU01000168.1 GCA_007126675.1 Balneolaceae bacterium | reverse complement strand
TAAGGCAATATAAAACTGCTATCAAATAGAATAGTTCGTATTTTAACTGTTCTATGCAAAGTTCGATTTCAGAAATACCCGCCAAACATAAGAAGCTGTTTAAAGCAATTGGTGAAGCAGCCACAACTATTGATCAGGACGCTTACGTAATAGGCGGATATGTTCGGGATTTCTATCTGAACCGCCTGAACATGCAGCAAACCAAAGACATCGATTTTGTAACATCCGGTTCCGGTATCGAACTTGCAAAAGCCGTTGCAAACAAACTGGAAGTTGGCAATGTGTCCATTTTTAAACAATTTGGCACTGCACAGGTTAAATACAAAGATCTTGAGCTCGAATTTGTAGGTGCACGACGGGAAAGTTACCGGCGCAATTCCAGGAAACCTATTGTGGAAGACGGCACGCTGCGAGATGATCAGTTGCGCCGCGATCTGACCATCAACGCTCTTTCCTGGTCATTAAATCCGGACAGTTTCGGCGTTTTGAATGATCCGTTTAACGGGATACAGGACCTGCGAAAAAAACTGATCCGAACTCCGATCGATCCTGAGAAAACCTTTGATGATGATCCGTTACGCATGATGCGTGCTGTTCGCTTTGCTACACAGCTGCGGTTTAACATTGAAGAAAAAACATATACAGCAATCCAGAAAATGGCAGGGAGGCTGTCAATTATTTCCAAAGAGAGAATTATTGATGAGCTAAATAAAATTGTGCTTTGCCCAAAGCCATCTTATGGATTTGAGCTTCTATTTAAAACCGGGTTGCTGAAGCAGTTTTTCCCGGAGATGGTAAACCTGCATGGGGTTGATGTACGTAATGGTCAGGCGCACAAAGATAATTTTTGGCATACACTTGAAGTGCTGGACAACGTGGCAGAAATGGGCGGGGATCTTTGGCTTCGCTGGGCTGCGATTATGCACGACATTGCCAAGCCGCCAACCAAAAGATTTTCAAAAAAAGGGGGTTGGACGTTTCACGGGCATGATGCCTTGGGTGCTAAATGGACTCCAAAAATATTCCGCCGGCTTGGATTGCCGATGGATGAGCGGATGAAATATGTGAAAAAACTTGTGAGGCTGCATCTTCGCCCGATTGCTCTTGTTTCGGATGAAGTTTCGGATAGTGCAGTTCGCCGTTTAATTTTTGAAGCGGGAGATGATCTTGAAGATTTAATGCTGCTCTGCCGGGCTGATATTACAAGCAAAAGTGAATGGCGTGTTCAGAAATACCGTGATAACTTTGACCGGGTTGAGAAAAAAATCAAAGAAGTTGAAGAGAAAGACAAAATCCGAAATTGGAAGAATCCGATATCCGGTGAGGAGATAATGGAAGTGCTGGATGTTGAACCGGGACCGGTTGTCGGTAAAGTAAAAGACAGAATTAAAGATGCAATTTTTGACGGCCAGATACCAAATGAGTATGAGGCCGCCCGCAAGTATCTTATGAACATTAAAGAGGAGTACATTAAATCATGACCTGGATTGCAGAATCGTACGCAAAAATTAATCTGGGACTTCATGTGCTTGAACGGCTGCCAACCGGTTATCATAAAATAGAAACGGGGTTTGCCTTTATTGAATGGAGCGATCGTTTTGAAGTGGAAAAGGCGGAAAGTTATTCCCTGAAATTTTCAGATGATAAAATTCCTTCAGATGAGTCTAACCTTGTTACAAAAGCTTATCGTGCGTTTGAGCAGTATATTGGCCTGAAAAATCAGTATTCATTTTCGATAACAAAAAATATACCGGCCGGAGCAGGCTTAGGCGGAGGCAGCAGTAATGCAGCCCTTACATTCCGTATGCTTAACAAAATTGAAGATTCCGCTTTAACGGATGATGAAATAATTGACCTCTGCAGAGATCTGGGAGCAGACATTCCATTTTTTGTGAAAGGTGAAACCGGAATAGGAACCGGACTGGGACAGGATATAGAACCCGTTGATATTCAGCCCGACGCATGGATTGTAACGATATACCCGGGATTTGAAAGCTCAACACCCGAAGCTTATAAACGATCGGTTCCAAACCCCGAACCTGATTTTTCAATTAAAGGTGTATTAACAGAAGAGCCGGTTGAAGAGTGGCAGGCATTACTTGTGAATGAGCTGGAGGG
Source organism: Balneolaceae bacterium (assembly GCA_007126675.1). Classification (GTDB taxonomy): domain Bacteria; phylum Bacteroidota; class Rhodothermia; order Balneolales; family Balneolaceae; genus SLAU01. Next base: position 3,370 of record SLAU01000168.1, on the reverse strand, counting down.
TCCTGTTATCTCCCAGTATGAGATGGTTGGTACCGTAAAAGACCAACTGATCGATTTTGGAGCAGCATATGCAGCAATGAGTGGAAGCGGTTCCAGTGTTTTTGGAATTTTTGAGCAGGATTTTGTTGCAATTAATGCCTACGAATCATTTCATAAGCTTGGATTTTTGACGAACTTAACACGACCTAATTTTAAACCAGATTACGGAATCTATTTGAAGGATTGAGAATGCACAGCGTAAAAGTGAAAAAATTGCTCTGATTAGCAGTTTGTGAAACCCAGCATACAAAGACAAAGTTCTTTGTTTTGCATTTTCAGGTCTGCCTATTTAAACAGTATTAATATTACACAAATTATTATGTCTAAAAAGAAGAAAGCTAACACACGTGCCGGGATGGATGTAGATTCATTCAGGCAGGATATCAAAGAACATTTACGCTATACTTTAGCAAAAGACGAGTATTCAACTACAAAATGGGATAATTACCGAAGTGTTGTATTAACAGTGATGGACCGGTTACACGATCGCTGGATCAACACACAGCAAGAATATTATAATAAGGATGTAAAAAGGGTTTACTACCTGTCGATGGAATACCTGATCGGGCGTTTACTCGATAATATGCTCGTGAATCTTGGGCTGCAGGATGTAGCTGCCGAGGCAATGGAAGATGTAGGGCTCGATTATGATGCCGTACGAAATGCCGAGTGGGATGCAGGACTTGGAAATGGAGGCCTGGGCCGCCTTGCAGCTTGCTTCCTCGATTCTATGGCAACGATCGGTGTGCCGGCAATCGGTTATGGAATCAGGTACGATTTTGGAATTTTTTACCAGGAAATCGATAACGGATACCAGATAGAAAAACCGGATCTCTGGCTTCGTTATGGTAATCCGTGGGATGTTGTACGGCCAAAGGTCAATTATGAAGTTCCATTTTATGGAAAATCTCTCGCATATACCGATGATGATGGTAATGTCCGGTTTCGTCTTGAAGATACGCATGATGTGCTGGCGATTGCCTATGACACCCCAATTCCGGGATATAAAAACGAGATCGTAAATAATCTCAGGCTCTGGAAAGCTTCATCATCTTCATCTATTGATCTGAAGAGTTTTAACCAGGGACAGTATATTGATGCGGTACGTGATACGCAGCTCAATGAAAATATCAGCCGGGTTCTTTATCCGAACGATAAAGTATTTGTTGGACAGGAACTGCGCCTGAAACAGGAGTTCTTCCTGGTTGCAGCATCCATGCAGGATATTCTTCGCCGCTTTAGGAAAACTAATGACGACTGGAGAAAGCTCCCCGAAAAAGTTGCCATACAGTGTAACGATACACACCCTAATCTCGCCATCCCTGAATTGATGAGGGTTTTGGTGGATGAGGAAGGCTTGACCTGGGAAGATGCCTGGGATATCACAGTTAAGACTATGGCTTATACCAACCACACACTATTGCCCGAAGCGCTTGAAAAATGGCCGGTTTCTCTTTTGAGAAATCTGCTGCCCCGTCACCTTCAGATTATATATGAAATAAATCGACGATTCCTGCAGAAAGTTCAGGCAGATATCGGCAATGATCGTGGAAAAATCAGCCGGGTTTCAATTGTCGGTGATGGTGAAGACCCCGTGGTTCACATGGCATCACTTGGTATTGTGGGATCACACAAAATTAATGGAGTTGCAGCCCTGCATAGTGATCTTATTAAAAAAACACTTTTCCGGGATTTTTATGAAATCTATCCGGACCGGTTTACGAATAAGACAAACGGAATTACCCCGCGCCGCTGGTTAAGACAGTGTAACCGTGAACTTGCCGACTTAATTACAGATAATATTGGTGAGGAATGGGTAACAGATTTGGATCAGCTGAAAAAGATTGAAAAATTTGCTGACGATAAAGCATTCATGAAAAAGTTTGCGAAGGTTAAGCAAAATAATAAACAGCGAATGGCTGACTACATCGAAGAGAAGCGCGGAATCAAAATTGATGTAAACTCAATGTTTGATATCCAGATTAAGCGTATTCATGAGTATAAGCGTCAGCTAATGTTTGCTCTTTATGCAATCACTCAATACAACCGGATCAAAGCAAATCCGGATGGCGATTTTGTTCCACGCACACTTCTGGTTGCCGGTAAGGCAGCGCCGGGTTATACAATGGCTAAGCTGTTTATTAAACTGATGAATGATATCGGTGAAAAAATCAACAATGATCCCGAAGTGAATGATAAACTGAAATTCCTGTTTCTTGAGAATTACAGTGTAACTCTTGCAGAGAAAATGATTCCGTCGGCAAATCTCTCCGAACAAATTTCTACCGCAGGTTTTGAAGCTTCGGGAACCGGTAATATGAAGTTTGCATTGAACGGTGCTCTGACTATCGGGACTCTTGATGGAGCAAATGTGGAAATTAAAGAGGAAGTAGGTGATGAAAACATTTTCATTTTTGGTAATACCGTTGAAGATGTAGACAGGATGCGCCATGAGGGCTATAATCCCTGGGATTACTACAATGGAAATGAAGAGCTGAAAAAAGCATTGGATCAGATTCGCGATGGTTTCTTTAATGAGGATAAAGAGCTATACAATCCAATTATCGACTCTTTGATGCATAAAGGCGACTACTTTTTAGTTCTTGCTGATTATGAAGCTTATGTAAAAGAACAGGAAAAAGTTGACGAGCTTTTTAGAGATCAAAAAGCATGGAATCGTATGGCACTTCTGAACACCGCCCGGGTTGGGAAGTTTTCATCCGATCGCACTATTCGCGATTATGCCGATGAAATCTGGGGAGTTAAGACTAAGAAATAAATCCGGATAGCCGCACAAAGATCATTTATTTGTGCGGCTATTTTTTTGTAACTGATTTTTTCATTTTTCGTATAGTGATAGAAGTACTAAATCTTAAACTATACGGACATGGGAAAAGGGAAAATCTATTTTAAAGCACTTCTTATACCGGTACTGTTATTATCTTTAATAAACATCAGTCATGCTCAGGAGACACAAACACTGTTTGACGGCAATGTATCACATGGTGGTTTTGGCGGGCCTGTAGTAAAGTTCAGTGATGTGGCAGGCAAAACCGGTGTATGGGTTGGTGGCCGCGGAGGCTGGATAATTAATGTTGATAACAATCACGCACTTTCAATTGGTGGCGGGGGTTATGGCCTGGTAACCGAACATGCTGCAACTGATTCTGAATCGGGTAATTCAGATACAGATTATTTTGCACTGAACGGTTATGGCGGATTTGAAATCGAATACACAAATCGTTCATACAGGCTGGTTCACTTCACTGCATCATCATTAATAGGAGCGGGAGGATTAATGCTCAGAGAGCGAGACTTTGAGGAAGTAGAG
>SLAU01000003.1 GCA_007126675.1 Balneolaceae bacterium | reverse complement strand
GCTGCAAGATTTCCGTCTTTATCAATTGCCACCGCACCCACAGTTCCAAATTTGTTATCTGTGATATAGCTGTAGGGATCGGTTTTAACAGGGATGTTTAAATCTGACTGCTCCTGGGCCTCCTGCCATTGACGATAACGACGCTCGGTATGGAAGTGGTCATTTGGAACACGCTCTACATCTGTCTGGTCTGCGTACTGCTCGGCGCCATTGCCTGAGAAAAATATATGCCGTGATTCTTCCATTACAATTCGAGCAAGAGAAATCGGATTCTTAACAGTGGTTAGACCGGTCAAAGCCCCGGCCTGCATGGTACTCCCGTCCATTATTGCAGCGTCTAATTCATGAGTACCATCAATAGTAAAAACCGATCCGTTGCCTGCATTAAAAAGCGGATTATCTTCCAGAGCGCGAACCACCTGTTCAATTGCATCAAGCGCAGAGCCGCCATCCATCAATATGTTTTCACCAATGCTTAGAGCCTCTTCAAGACCATCATAGTAATTTTGTTTTATCGAATCGGGCAAATCCTGCGATATTGTTCCGGCTCCACCGTGAAGCGCCAATGCCCATTCAGATCCTTCATTTACTTGTTCGGCCTCGTTGCAGGCAAATAGTGAAATTCCAAAAAACAGAATTGTAAAAGCAAAAATCTGAAAAGTATACTTTTGATTCATAACATCAATTGGTTTCATTTAAATTCAGAGCTAAATGTACATCAGTATATCTGAAAATAAAAAACCCCGCACTTTGACGGGGTTTTTGAAACGTAATTTTACTTCTTCATTATTCCTTCTTTCTATCCGGCCTGAAGGACTCTAAGAAGTCCATTGGAAGGGGTATAAATGTAAATGTGGAATTTTCATCACTGAGCTCAACCATCGTTTGCAGATATCTGAGCTGAAGTGCTGTCGGTGTTTTTTCAATCATCTCACCGGCTTCCACAAGTTTGGATGCAGCTTCGAACTCACCTTGTGCATTAATGATTTTCGCGCGCCTGTCACGTTCAGATTCAGCCTGACGAGCCATTGCACGTTTCATGCTTTCCGGCAAAATCACATCACGCACTTCTACGGATACTACTTTTACGCCCCATGGATCGGTTTGTCTGTCGATAATATCCTGAATGGTCTTATTGATTTTTTCCCGTTCGGCCAGAATTTCATCCAGCTCGAACTGTCCGATCACACTACGCAATGTGGTTTGCGCAAGCATCGAAGTTGCGGCAATATAGCGCTCAACCTGAATAACTGCTTTTTCAGCATCAACCACGCGGAAAAATGTAATCGCATCCACATTAACGGTTACGTTATCTTTGGTGATCGCTTCCTGCTTATCGACATTAATTGTTAAAACACGAAGATCGACCCGCTCAACTTTATCAATAAAAGGAATCAGGATAATAAAGCCCGGTCCTTTTGTTTTGAAAAATTTACCAAGGCGAAAAACAACTCCCCGTTCATACTCGCGAAGAATTTTGAACATTTGCGGTAAAAATATCGACAAGAAGATTACGATCGTAATCACCCATATAATTAAACTTGAAAGTGCACCTGGATCATCCATTTGAACTGTCCTCTTTATGTTTGGTTTTTGATTTTACAATTACTTTTAATCCTTTAAACTCAACAATAACACACTTATCACCGGCCTGGAGTGTTTCATCGCTTGCTGCCCTCCAGTATTCACCGTTGTGAAATACACGGCCTTCAATATCAGGTGTAATAATATCGGTAACCTCAGCTTCTCTTCCAACCTCTGATTCAATTCCGGATCTGAACCCAAGCATCTGAGATTTTATACCTGATGTAACAATCCATGCAAAAAACAATACTGTAACTATTGTTGCCGGTATAAGCCAATACAAAGAAATCTGCATTTCATCAGGCAGATCCTGAAATAACATTAATGCTCCTAAAAAGAATGACACGGCTCCTCCTGTAATTAAGATTCCAAATGCAGGCGTAAAGGCTTCCATAACAAACAGGAAAATTGCCAGCCCGATCAGCAGAAAACCGGCAATATTCACCGGCATTGCTGCAACGCCATAAAGTAATAATATCAGAGCAATTACGCCTGCCACACCCGGAACAATTCCACCGGGATTTGTAACCTCTCCAATAATCCCGTAAATAGCTACGAGTGTTAAAATCAGCATTACTTCCGGACGTAATAAGAAGCTAAAGAATATTTCGGCGGCATTTTGGGGAATTCGATTTTGCTCGGCTCCGTCTGTTCGCAGAACTTTACCTTCAACTTCCATTCCGTCAATCATAGTCAGGAGTTCTTCGAGGTTGTCCGCCATCAGGTCAATAACATTGATCTCCAATGCCTGATCAGCTGTAATCGCATCTCCTTCACGCACAGCTTTTTTCGCCCACTCTGCATTTCTGCCGCGCCGTTCGGCAATCGTTTCGATATAGCTTTCAGAGAAGCTGAAGATTTTTCTTTGTGCCACTGTATCAATCTCACCTCCACCCATAGTTACGGGGGATGCCGCCCCGATGTTGGTAGCCGGAGCCATAGCAGCAATGTGTGCCGCCAGAGTGATAAACGTACCGGCACTTCCTGCATTGGCTCCTTCGGGTGATACATACACGGCCACGGGATGACTTGAACCAAGCAGTTTACTAACAATATCCTGCGTGCTGTCGAGCAGTCCACCCGGTGTATTCAGTTCAATGATCAGTATTTCATCATTACGTTCACGTGATATGCGCAAGCCCCTTTCGATATACTGATCTGTTGTAGGCCCTATTGTACCATCAACGGTTATAATACTAACCGTACCGGTTCCCTCTGGCCTTTCGGTTGTTATAGTATCATCATTGGCAACTTCAGTATCCTGATCCTGCAGTACAAAAGCTGAACCTGCAAGAAATAAAATTATCGCTAAAAAAATGTTTCTGTTCATCATACTTCCATAATTAAAGCCTTAGCAGATTGGTTCCACACAAACGATGAAAACCTTAATCTGATAACATTGTAAGATAGTAACTATTTAACATAGAATTTCATGTGAAAGAATATCTGTTTTTTTCTTTTCACTCTCTATCTGTTAACTGACCCTTAACGACAGAAAATAAACTAAGTTGTGTTTAAGTTCGATCTATAAAAGCACCGGCTCTATTAATTCAAATGAATTGTACTGAAGATCACTTTTTGATAAAAATCTGGCTACATTAAGCTTTACAGTCAGAATTTTGAGTATAAAAGCATAAATGAGCCGTTTACACAACAATACCAATCAGAAATTTCATGAGTAAACTTTGGCAGTCAAAACAAGAAAATCAATCAGAAACCGCAAATAATGTAGAAGCTTTTACCGTAGGCAATGATTATGTGCTGGACCAGGTACTGGTTCCTTTCGACTTAAAAGCATCGGTTGTGCATGCCAAGGCACTTCATAAAGCCGGAATCCTTACAAAACAGGAGTTAAATCAGCTAACCGAAGCCATTGATGAAATCCGATCAGAATGGGAAAACGGCCATTTTAAAATAACCGTGCAGGATGAGGATATGCACACCGCGATTGAAAAACGACTAACCGAAAAAATCGGTGAAACAGGTAAAAAAATTCATTCAGCGCGCTCTCGAAACGACCAGGTGCTTACTGCCATGCGCCTCTATGAAAAAGAGTCTCTTGAAAATATTCTAAACCTGATTCGCGTGCTTGCGGGTGGCCTTATAAACTTCGGCTTCAGGCATGAAAGTGTACCAATGCCCGGCTATACACATACACGCAAGGCGATGCTGAGCAGTGTAGGGCTGTGGGCAGGCGGTTTTGCAGAAATGCTGATCATCCAAATGGAAGCTGCAGAAGGGATCATGAAATCAATAAACAGGTCTCCGCTGGGTACGGCCGCAGGTTTTGGCACTTCATTTAATATTGACAGGATGTATGAAGCCAAAGAACTTGGCTTTGAAATTCCGCTGTTTTGTTCAACTACTGCCCAGCTGTCAAGAGGATGGGTTGAGCTTCAGCTGGTTCAATATCTTTGTGGTATAACTTCAGTTCTGAACCGTCTGGCTTCAGATGTTATACAGCTAAGCAGCGAAGAATCTCCGTTTTTTGATCTGGACGAAGTGATCTGCACCGGTTCTTCAATTATGCCGCAAAAAAAGAATCCGGATCTTGCTGAACTTATTCGCGCCGGTCATGCAGATATGATTGGATTCGCCGGCACACTTCAAACCATTGCCATAAATCTTGGCAGCGGATACCATCGTGATTTACAACTCACCAAAGAGCCGGTGCTGAAAGCTTTTGACCGTGTAACAGATTTACTCAATGCCACATCGATTATGGTTGGCCATATATCCCCCAACAAAGAAAACCTTGCTAAAGCGTGCAGCGGAGGTATTTTTGCCGCTGAAAAAGCAAATGCACTTGTAAAAGAGAAGGGAATTCCGTTCCGGGAAGCTTACACAGCTGTAAAAAATGACGATGAGCAGCAAGATGAAATTTCTGTTTCTGATATGATGAAGAGTTATACTCACATCGGATCTCCCGGCAATACAGGACTTAATGAGCTGAAAAAGAGGATTTGAAACTAAACGCTGCACTCCGGTTTTATCGTTATATTGAGCAGTAATTCATTTTAAATAATTCTAGTTCCCATGCGATACTTATTCTTTTTGATTCTGACGTTCTCTTTATTGACCTCCTGCCAACAAGACAGAGTTGAACCTTTGGCTGACTATCCGAATGCACACCTGCTGATGCAGGCAGACGAATTAAATCAGTTAATGCAGGAAGAGGATTTATTTATAATTGATGCAAGGGATGAAATTGAAGAGGGTGTTATTCCCGGCGCAGTTCACTTTCCGGCAGTGTCTTCACTTTCGGATGATGATCATGAAATAGAACATTTTTTGATTGGCCCTGATGAATTCCAGGAAAAAATGAGAGAGATAGGGTTAAACAATGATGACCGGGTTGTAATTTATGATGAAGGCAACTCACTTGCCTCAGCCAGGCTGTTTTATGCACTTGATTACTACGGTTTTGGCAACACTTCCATACTGAACGGAGGAATTAAGGGCTGGTTAGCCGAAGAGTTGCCATTAGATGATGCACCTGTTCAAAAAGATGCAGGGATGTTCAGTTTTGAAATACAGGAAGGATTAACCTGCGATTTTAATTATGTAATGGATGCTGCAAATAATCCTGACATAATTATTTTTGACGCAAGAAGTGAAGACGAATTTACAGGCACCGATAAACGGGCACTAAAGGGCGGGCATATACCAAATGCCATTAATCTTGAGTGGAAGAGTGTGTTGGAACGGGAAGGAATTCCTTACTTCAGAGATGCTGCGAGTATCCAGGCACAGTATGCTGCACTTGGAATTACTCCGGATAAAGAGGTAATTCCGCATTGCCATACAAACGTCCGCGGATCGCATGCCTATTTTACACTTCGCCTGATGGGATATGATTCTGTGCGCCCATATGAAGGCTCATGGAGTGAATATGGCAACAGGGAAGACTCTGC
>SLAU01000227.1 GCA_007126675.1 Balneolaceae bacterium | reverse complement strand
TTCAACTGGCTGGTGAAAAACGGGAAGGTAAAAGCACCAATCGTAATCGGCCGCGACCATCTGGATACCGGCTCGGTAGCATCCCCCAACCGCGAAACCGAAGCGATGAAAGATGGCTCGGACGCTATTGCTGACTGGCCGCTGCTGAACGCCATGCTGAACACCGCAAGCGGTGCAAGCTGGGTGAGCCTGCATCACGGCGGCGGAGTGGGAATCGGTTACTCTATACACTCCGGAATGGTATGCCTGGCCGATGGCACCGACATGGCCTCGCGAAGGCTGAACCGTGTGCTGACCAACGATCCCGGCACCGGCGTAATGCGTCACGCCGATGCCGGCTACGAACTCGCCGAACAGATCGCGCGCGAACGCGGTGTGGATTTGCCGATGTTGGAGTGATTTAAAAAAAGTCCCCTCTCGAGAGGGGAAAAGCGTAAACAAAAGGCCGAAGGCCGGTTTGTTTAGCGAGGGGTGTGTTCCTTGGTTAGGCTGAGATATACTTACAAATTAGGAGGCAGAAATTGAAACACATTCTAACACACCCCTGCTTGCTCCCGAAAGCTTTCGGGATTCGGCGGGCAGGTCTCAATCCCTCTCTACGGCGAAAAGCACGGGGAGTTCTATTTGTGTGGATGGTTTCAGGGTCTGCACTTTATTTGAGCTTAAAACTAAATTTTTACACACCCCTCAATCCCCTCTCAAGAGGGGAAGTATTGTTGCTCCCATTATGCTTCTAAACCAATAACCGATAACAAACCCAGACACCCCTCCTCCGCGAAAAACACGCGGAGACTCCCCTCAAGGGGAGACAATTAACCAAACTCCAAAACTTGCAATAAATCCAAAAATCATTACTTTATCACGGCTGTAAATAAAAACCGTTTTTGATGAGTGATCTGAACAGCAGTAAATCTCTTTCCATGAAAATCAAAATGCCCCATACTTTGGTGCTGATGTTCGGGCTGATGGTTTTTGCGCTTCTTCTCACCTGGCTGGTGCCGTCCGGACAATTTGATACTACCATCAACGAACACGGCCAGGAAGTTGTGGTGCCGGGTACTTTTGAGACTGCTGAGGAGAAAGAATACCTCACTCCTTTTGCGCTTCTTACTGTTGTACCGCGCGCATTGGCTGATGCACAGGCAATCATCTTTTTTGTATTGATTATTGGCGGAGCAATAAAAGTAATTCGTGATACCGGCGCGATCGATGCACTACTCGGAAAGCTGATCACTAAATACAGCAAGCGTCCTGCCACACTGATTTTTATGATGATGTTTGCCTTTGCTGCCGGTTCAGCCACCATCGGCATTGCGGAGGAGTATATTCCCTTTGCAATTATCCTGGTAAGTTTGTGCGTGGCACTCCGGCTGGATGCGATCACTGCAATCGGTGCGCTGGTGGCCGGGTATGGAATCGGGTATGGTGTGGCCTTTATGAATCCTTTTACGCTGGTTATAGCACAAGAGGTTGCCGGCCTGCAGCCACTTTCCGGGTATGAATTTCGTGTTGCAATTTCACTGCCGTTTCTGTTGATCGGCTTCCATCATGTATGGAGTTATGCCAAAAAAATTCAACTCAATCCCGCCGCCAGCCTGATGCATGGTATTGAATGGGAGAACGACCCAGGTGAAACGGAATATCCCGAGATGACAACCCGCCGCCTTTGGGTGTTAATCGTCACAGGGCTTGCACTGGCCGGACTGGTTTTTGGAATCGCTATGTACGACTGGTACCTAATTGAGCTGGGCGCCATGTTTGTGGGCTTGACTATTGTAGTTGGTATCATCGGCGGGATGGGAGCCAATAAAACCGCAACCGAATTTGGAAAAGGCGCTGCTGAATTAACGGCCACCGCCATCCTGATCGGGTTTGCCCGCGCCATTGCCCTGCTGATGGAAGACGGCGAAGTGCTTCATACAGTAGTAAATGCCGTGTCGGCACCGCTTTCTGCATTCGGGGCAGAATTTGCTGCAATCGGGATGCTCTTTATACAAAGTATTCTCAACTTTTTTATTCCATCAGGCAGCGGACAGGCTTTCGTCTCCATGCCGCTGATGGCCCCGGTGGGTGACCTGGTGGGAGTTTCAAGGCAGATTGCCGTGCTCGCATTCCAGTTTGGTGATGGTCTGATGAATATGATTGTGCCCACCAACCCGGTGCTGATGGGTATCCTCGGCCTGGCCGGCATCCCCTACACCAAATGGTTCCGCTTCATCTTGCCGCTGATCCTGAAACTGCTCGTCCTCGCCTCCATCACCCTGGTAATTGCCGTCTGGATAGGATATAGTTGATAACCCTTCGCGTTCCTTTGCGCTCTTCGCGGGTTATTATCCTCTGGACTTTGAATTGTCGTAGTCTTTAAAAGAAGTTTCCGGTTCGGAATATATTGCTTGCCAATATTAGTATCCCGTTAGGTTTTACCGCAAAGGACGCTAAGAGGCGCTAAGAGGGGGCTTTCTTAGGTTTTTTAGTATACATTAGAACACTGATCAACGCCGGTTGTGCGGATCATCACTGATTACAATTAACTCTGCGTAAATCTGCGAGAACGTTCTCGCGAAGTTTCGCTGATGATCCGCAGAGTTGCGCTGATTTTGAAATTATTTATCTACGCGCAAATAAGTCCGATCTGCCCTATCCATTTTTTGTATTTAAAATTTCCGGGTAACCTTTTTTTGTTCAACACGTAAAGCTGACTATAACCAATTAAATCAACAAAGAATTATGGCAGCTTTACTTAAAAAACGAATTGTAAAATGGTTCCTCTTACCGATACTGATATTGGGAGGCGGGTTATTCTTCTACTTATATTCTCAGAACGGTAACGGATCTGAAAATAATCTTGAACCACATGTAATCGTTGAGCCGGGCACGATCATCGAAAAAGCTTTGGCTGTGGGCACGATAGAACCCCGCCATGAAATTGAAATCAAGTCCATATTTCCCGGAGTTATAGATCAAATTTTTGTGGAAGAGGGTGACTACGTAAAAAAAGGAGATCCACTGATTGAAGTCCGCCCCGATCCCACACCCATCGAACGAGCCGAAGCGCGGCGCAATCTTGAACGGGTTGTTATCGAGCTTGATAATCTGGAGCGGGAAATGGAACGTGCAAGAAACCTTAAAGAACGAAATCTGATTTCAGCCCGTGATTTTGAGGATTTGAAGAAAAATTATGATGATGCCCTTGTCCGCAAACAGTTAACACAGGAACGGCTTGAGCTTCTGGAATCCGGACGCATTCAGATCGGAGATACTCAAATAGAATCTGTAATCCGGTCACCGATCGACGGTTACATTCTAGACAAAATGGTTGATGTGGGCGACCCCATCGTTCCGCTTACCTCCTACCAGGCCGGTACTCCTCTGATGGCAATTGCAGAAATGAGCAACCTGCTTTTTAAAGGAACCGTTGATGAAATTGATGTTGGAAAAATCAGTGAAGGCATGCCTGTTGAAATAAAAATTGGTGCGCTTCCCGGAGCAGTTATAAAAGGTGAAGTATCCCGAATTTCGCTGAAAGCACGCACGCAGGATAATGCAACCGTATTTCCTGTTGAAATAATGATTACCGATTTAGGCGATAACATACTCAGAGCCGGATATTCGGCAAATGCCGATATCATCATAAACCGGAGAGATGAGGTACTTGCAATACCGGAACGACTGGTTCACTTCAAAGAAGACAGAGCGATTGTTGAAGTTCCCGGAAACGAACCGGGCAAACGGGTTGAACATGAAGTGAAACTGGGGCTGAGCGATGCAATAACTGTGGAAGTACTCGAAGGACTTGCCGAGGGCGATACCGTACTCGAGCCCAAACCGCGAACACTGACCGTTCGGTAATAATAAAAATCACGAAAGTTTTTAAAACAAGCCGGGAGATTAATCCATGCGTATTACCAGCATTTTATCGGAATTGCTCCGCAACCTGAATCAGCAGCGCCTGCGAAGCTTTCTTACCATCTTCGGAATCATGTGGGGAACTGCCACGCTGATTCTGCTGCTGGCATTTGGCATGGGTTTCCGTGATCAGACCGTATTAAATATGCGCGGTATGGGCGATCAGATCGCCATCATGTTCCCGGGGCAAACTACACAGCCGCACGAAGGATATGGAATCGGGCGGCCTATTCGCCTCACCGAAGATGATGCGTACCTGCTAAAACAGGAAATTCCGCTCATCGATATTGCCACTCCTGAATATGGAAACCGGATGTATGTAATCCGCGGAGATAAACGGCAAAATACAACCGTTGGCGGTGTTATGCCGATATACAGCGAACTCAGAAATATATTTCCGCAGCCGGGCGGCAGATGGCTGAATGACCGGGACCAGAAAGAACAGCGCCGGGTAATTTTCCTGGGAAACCGGCTGGCTAAAAATCTTTTTGGTGATGAAGATCCGGTAGGACAGCAGGTATTTGTGCGCAACACCCCGTTTACAGTAATCGGCATTATGGAGGAAAAAATTCAGAACTCCTCCTATTCACAGCGCGATTATGACCGTGCATTTATTCCCGCCTCCACCTTTTCGGCAATGACCGGAACAAAGTATGTGAATAACATCATCTACACTCCGCAGAATGCTGCATACGCTCCGCAAATCAGGGATGATGTGTACACTGTGCTGGGGCGAAAATACCGTTTCAATCCATCTGACAAAAGTGCGATCGGGCTATGGGATACCAACGAATTCTGGGAGTTTATTGACACACTTTTCTATGGCATCAACGGATTTCTTGGACTGATCGGGTTCTTTACACTTGCCGTGGGAGGTATCGGGGTAGCCAATATTATGTTTGTGGTTGTGCAGGAGCGAAAGAAAGAGATCGGTATCCGCAGATCGGCCGGGGCCAAGCGGTATCATATCATGTCGCAGTTTTTCCTCGAAACATTTGTGATTGTGGGTGTTGGCGCTGCTGCCGGTTACGGGCTGGGCTGGCTGTTGGTGGAATCACTCCAAAACATCCCGATCAAAGAGTTTGTGGGAGCACCCTACTTTGCGCCCGAGGTGGGTATTATCGCTTTTGTGGTACTTGGATTTGTAGGGTTTGCATCCGGCCTGCTGCCTGCATGGCGCGCATCACGACTTTCAATCATCGACTGCCTGAGGTAACAGAATTATGTGGACTAATCTTTTCAGAGAATTTTTTGTGGATTTGAACCGCCAGAAGCTGCGGAGTTTTCTTACTCTGATGGCGATCGCCTGGGGAACACTTTCCGTTATCCTGCTGCTCGCTTTTGGCCGCGGACTGGGTACCGGCATGATGAAAGGATTTCTGGGTGCCGGCAGCCAGGTGATAATGGTTTATGGCGGTCAAACCACCATGCCGTACGAAGGCCTGCCGGTTGGGCGAACCATCCGTTTCAGCGAAGAAGATGTAGATCTGGTACGCCAGGCGATTCCCCAGCTCGAGTTTGCCAGCCCACAATACGGGCGGGGCGGTAACCGGATTGAGCGGGGCGATAAAATCACCACAACCTATATGGAGGGCGTGGATCCCGCATT
>SLAU01000273.1 GCA_007126675.1 Balneolaceae bacterium | reverse complement strand
GATCTCCAGGTTTTATGCGGTTATAAGCTTAATGCAGGGCTTATTGCTACGAATAAAGCAAGGAGATGCCGGATCGGGGTCCGGCATGACTTGAACTAAGTATTGAAGCCTAGAACTGAATTACAACATCACTCTACATCAAAACCCAACCTACAACTTCCTGATAACCTCAGTAACCAAACGGGCAAAATCTTCCTTTCGGCTTTCTGCGGCAACTTTTACTTCAGAATGGTCCAGTTTCCCTTTCAGAACACCGGCTGCCATATTGGTAACAAGTGAGATGGCCGCTGCCGGTATATTCAGCCTGCTGGCTTCGATAAGCTCGGGAGCGGTACTCATGCCTACCACATCCGCTCCAAGCCGCCTGAAGGCTCTGATTTCGGCTTTTGTTTCGTAATTAGGGCCTTTCATGTAAAGATAAGTGCCACGCTGCACATCAAGCCCGATTGAAGCTGCAATTTTGCGTACTTTGTCAGCAATCGGGTAAAGATTGTATTTGAAAGGCTCAGAAGGCCCCGGCGAAACCATATTGAAAAATCGGAATACATCATCAATTACCATAAGGTCACCTACCTTAAACCTGGTATTGATGGCACCCGCCGCGTTTGAAACGATAATTTTATTTGCACCAAACGCTTTAGCAAGATGCACAGGCAGTACCGTTTTCTGGAATTCATGTCCCTCGTAGTGATGAAACCGTCCAGAAAATGCGATTATTGATTTGCCTGCAACCGTGCCGGTGACAAGTTCACCGGAATGACCCTGTACTGAAGTTTCAGGAAATCCGGGAATATCACTATAGGGGATAGAGTCAGATTCCTGAATGGTAGATGCGAAATCTCCTAATCCTGAACCCAGTATAACAACACTATCAACGGTTTCGGGGAAATTATGTGTAGACAGGTATTCTTTTGCCTTTTCAATGTATTCAGGATATTCCATTAATTAGCCGATATTTTGGAATTTGTAGCCTTTCTTTTCATCGTAATCTGCCAGTTTAAAAATGGGATGATAGGTTTCATGATATGCCATAATAGCAAAATTTTCGTCATGTGCCAGTTTTTGAAGTCTGTTTCGCTGCTGCATCCCTTCTTTTGGATTATAATCAAATTTTGCGGCATAACTTCTGTTTATCGAACCTTTCGTACCGATAACATCACCCGCCATTAAAAGCTTCGTGCTTTTATTTTCATAAAATAAAGCCTGATGGAATTCAGTATGTCCGCCAATTAGTTCCGTGCTCACATATTTAAGAGGTTTATCATCAGGGGAAAGAAAGTTTATATCTCCATGAGAATCAACAAAATGTATAAAATCCTGCTGTTCTTCCATGTGCTTATCGAGAAGTGCGTAGAGTTTTTTCCATCCTTTTTCTGAGACATGAATTTTTGCTTTTGGAAATGTGAGTTCCCAGTAGCCATTCTCCCGGTTTGCAAGGCCTCCAAAATGATCGAAATGAAGATGGCTTAAAACGATATCGGTAATTTCATAATCGGAAACAGACTCATTCTCTAAATTGGTCAAAATTGTTTCGATCGTTGTGTCGCCGCCGTGCAGATCACCTAAACCGGTATCAAATAATATTTTATGCTCTCCGTCATCAATCAGAAAGGGATTGATTGATAATTTCAGAGACCGCTTGTGGGGGGGATCATCTTTGGCAATTCTTCTGAAGATCTTATCGGTTCCAATAGAAAATGTACCTTCGTACAATGCCACTGCCTTAATATCACTCATAGAATAAAATGGGTAAGCTATTTACTTCTTTTTGTCCTCAAACTTCTCGTACGCATCAATAATATCACGAACCAGCTTGTGACGCACTACATCTTTTTGATCAAGATACACAAAGGTAATGCCTTCAATTTTTTGAAGAATACTTTGAATTTGGATCAATCCGGATTGTTGTTTTCTGGGTAGATCGGTTTGGGTGATGTCTCCGGTAATAATTGCACGGCTGTTGAACCCTATCCGCGTCAAAAACATCTTCATTTGGGTGTTTGTTGCATTCTGAGCCTCATCAAGAATTACAAATGCGTTATTCAGGGTTCGGCCTCTCATGTATGCAAGCGGAGCAATTTCGATAGTATTTTTTGCCAGTAAAAATTCGAGCCGGTCATATTCAATCATCTCTTCAAGGGCATCATAAAGAGGGCGAAGATAGGGATCGATTTTTTCCTTGAGATCTCCCGGCAAAAAACCGAGATTTTCACCGGCCTCAACAGCAGGACGGGCAAGAATAATCTTTTTTACTTTTCGCTCTTTCAGCGCCTTTACAGCCAGTGCAACCGATGTGTATGTTTTACCGGTTCCGGCAGGGCCAATTGCGAAAAGGATGTCATTTTTTTGAGATGCATTAACGATATCTCTCTGCCCGGGAGTTTTAGCTGTTATCGCTTCACCGGCGTGCGTATGTAGTATGATATCACCATAATCGGGTTCTGCGGGGAACTCCGTTTTCTTTGAATCGGAAACTGATCCTTCAACTCTTTCATTTAAAGCCAGAAGGGTAGTTACATCAGCAGCAGATACGCTGCCACGCCGCCTGGCAATTGAAATCATCTCATTCAGAATACCCGAAACTTCATCCACATCAGTAGCTGATCCGTGGATTTTTATTTCACTTCCTCTTGCCGTGATTCTTGCATCCGGAAAAGCCCGGTCGATCTGTGCAAGATTTTTATCGTCTAAACCAATTACCAATAGCGGATCGGTTTCTTCGATTCTAACAACTTTTTCTATGTTTTTTTGATCAGTCTCGATTTTATTAAATCAATAAGCTGGTTAAAATTACCTTTCTGCTTCAGAAAGTATCCTTGTAATGTTTTCTGCAATGTTGCCATTTTTAAAAACACTGCTGCCTGCTACAAGTACGTCTGTACCTGATTGAACAAGTTTTGCGGCATTTTTTGTTCCAACGCCGCCATCTACCTCTATTAAATATGAGAAATTGTTTTGTTCTTTAATACTTCTAAGTTTTTCAACTTTATTAAAAGCGGATTCAATAAAAGATTGGCCGCCAAATCCGGGATTTACACTCATTACTAAAACAAGATCCACTTCAGATAAAATTTCTTCGAGCTGTGAAACCGGTGTGGATGGATTGATTGCCACACCCGTCATACAACCGTAATCCCGGATATGCTGAATGGTACGGTGCAGATGCGGACATGCTTCAAAATGCACTGAAATCAGATCAGCACCGGCATCACTGAAAGCTTCTATATACTGATCCGGATTTTCGATCATTAAATGAACATCCAGGAAGAGTTCATCCGAAACAGTGCCAACGGCTTCAACAATCGCGGGGCCGTAACTAATGTTTGGCACAAAGTGCCCATCCATAATGTCGCAATGAATCCACTCAATTCCTGAATCTGCACAAATTTGAACCTGTTCGCCAAGTTTTAAAAAATCTGCCGCTAGTATTGATGGTGCTAAAACAGGTAGTTTAAAATCCATCTCAGTTGTTTTGATTGTCGTCGTTGTCATCATTATCGAGTGTGTCAGGATCGACAGTCTCGAGAGGAGTTGTTACGGTTGTGTCGGCACCCACAGCACCTGCTTCTGTTTCTTCACGCACATCAAATCTTTCAGATACAACCAGTGTAAGGGTTTCACCTTCGGTTAACTCTTCCTCATCAGGTGAGAATGATAAAATGGTGTTTGGTGTGGCTTCCCGGCTCGGTTCAAACCGAATTTCACCAACCCGCAAACCGGCACGTCGTATTTTTTGCTGAGCATCGGTTAACCGGTCGCCAACTATATCGGGAACACGTACTTTTCTGTCGCCCAAACCATCACTTACTGTCAGATTTATTACTTCTCCGCGGGCAACCGTATCGCCGGGTGCAAGTGATTGACGCATCACTGTATTTCGGAAACGGGATGATTCATAACTGATGGTTCCTACCACAAACCCGTAATTTTCGATCTGAATTTGTGCATTTCTCAGCGACATATTTTCCAGATTCGGCACAACCGAGGTCGGACGTACAGCAGTGTTAACCGTCAGATATATTTTGCGATTTGGTTTTACAAGCTGAAGCGGGGCAGGGGCCTGATCAATTATATAATCAGCCGGATAGGCAGAATTAGCTCTTCGATCCAAAACCTCGTGCCTGAGGCCATAACTTTCGAGAAGCTCTTCAGCTTCCTGCAATGATATTTTTGTTACATCCGGTACGGTGATTCCTTCATTATAATTTGTGTATGCAGGCATCACCCAGAAATTTAGTATCAGCAGTACAGCCACTCCAAACAGAATCAAGCTTCCGGTTGTATAATAGAGCTTTTTGCTTTTTAAAATTTTCCAGATCAGGTCCATAACCTTAAAAATACGATTTTACGAGCGATGTTAGAAATTGAACCGGAATTGAATTTGCCGGCCGGGAACAGCACTTGGAGTTGTTTCAATTCGATTTTGTTTCAGGGAAAATGTAAAAAAGGCGTCAAAAGCTGAAAGAACATGATTGGATATCAGTACCAACATAAAAGATCGGGATACTCTGAAATCATTATTGAAACGTTCTGCCCGGTCAGCACCTTCGAAAAAGAACGGGCTGGCAGTTCCTCCGGCTCTGTCGATAAGAAACTGATTGGTGTTATAGTCGCTCCAGCCGGCCTGGAACTGGTAATATTTTGCAACAAGCTCGTAGTACTGCTGTGATCCGTAGGCCGGCAATACGTGAGAAAAGTTATTCGCTGCCAAATCATCGGTGGTAAAGTAAGGTGTGTTTCTCTCAACACTTCTCAAAATATTGATATCTACTTTATCCCAATCCTGACTGGTGTTAAAAGTAGCAGTTGTACCTTCCATCATATCCTGGAGATCCCCAATGAATTCATTAGAGATCCCGTGATAATCATAGTACTCTACAAGCCAGTTTGCGTACTGAACAACACTCCAGTTGTCATCCACGTAACGCTCGTAATTTCTTTCACCGCGTACACCCCGGTTGTGATAATCCACGATAAGGTAGAGCGATGCAGCTTCAACCGCCACGTAGAAACCTGTCCGGAACCAGCTTCGATTGGCAGCTTGTGCACTGCCCGGTAATAGTGCTGAAGATAAAAATGCAAGCCCCGGCTTCTCAGTAAAGGTTCGCTGGAAACGGTTGTCAAACTGTATAGATGATTCAGAAAATGTGGTTAAATGCCTTACAATATCATCTCTTGTTAATTGCTCGCTTTTCTCAATATCGGTATCAGAATTCAGATTAGATAGAGTTGGCTGGGCAACTAAAAGTATGGGTACAAAAACTATAAGGATGGCAATAAATGGAATCTTTAATCTCATAAGAATTCAAAGTCGAATGTTAATCCAAAATAAAACAACAATTCACGTCCGTATGATACTGTGTTATCACCGGTGCCGGTAACAAAATCTTCAGGGAATGTAACATCAAAACGGTTCAGTCCATACGTAGTATTTATAAAAAACTTCATTGGAAACAGGTAATAGCTGTTAAAAGCAAACCTGAGTTCGGCGCCTAATCCGGATTTTAAATTATCACCGAT
>SLAU01000113.1 GCA_007126675.1 Balneolaceae bacterium | reverse complement strand
TACCAGGGCAAGCCGTTTGAGTATGTAAAGCTTACTGTAAAAGATGGCGTGGTTACCGATTTTGATTCTTCAAATAATGAAGCGCTGGAGGAGATTCTTGATACCGACAAAGGCGCCCGCAGGTTTGGAGAATTCAGTTTTGGCCTGAACCCTGTGATTACCAGCCCGATGTACGACATTTTATTTGATGAAAAAATTTATGGTTCGAACCATCTTACTCTCGGTAATGATTACGAAATTGCACCTAACGGCAATGATAGCAACATACACTGGGATCTGGTTTGCATCGGTGCTGATGTCTTTTTTGATGGTAAACTAATCAGAAAAGGACGCAAATTCGTTGATGAGAAACTAACCGGCTTAAACCCCGGCGAACTTCTCTGATTTAATATAGCCGAACGAATGTTTTGACAGCTAAACAAAAAACTTCTTTTTAACCCAGTTGTTTATTTCGTCCGCAGTTTGTAAATAGCTGATGATCAATAAATTAACTGATTACAACTCGCTATGGCTGAACTACTTTCTTCTCTCAACTGGGTTGCAGTGATTGCAGCTTCGCTGGCTCATTTTTTCCTTGGGGCTTTATGGTACAGCCCCGTTTTGTTTGCAAAGCCCTGGATCAAAATCAAAAATATGCCGGAAGACCACGATGGCGGCAGTACTGCAATGTTCGTTTATACCTTTCTTTTGCTGCTTATTGCCGTAATCTCTCTCGCATTAATACTTGCAGCAATTGGGACAGATTCCGCAATAGATGGTGCGCTTATCGGCTTTGGAGCCGGTGCCGGCCTCGTATTTACCCTTGCAGGAACTACCGGAATTTTTTCTGATACCCCGATAAAACTGCATTTGATTGATAACGGGTATCATGTAGCCGGACTCACAATTGCCGGATTGATTTTAGGCTGGCTATAGATCATCTCGTTCCACCGCTCTGCGGTGGAACGAAAAACCGGCAGCTCCGCGGCCTCTCAGAAGCAGCAGAGCTGCTAAAGTAATGTTCCACTGCAGAGCAGTGGAACAAGATGGGGGTAAGAGCGGTGATACGAGAGCCCTGTGCCTTGAGCCCTGCCCCTTGAACCTCTAATCCGCCCACGCTTCCACATCATCATACACCTCGGCAAACTCTAAGCGGTTGCCATCTTTGCTGACAGTAGCTTCGTAAGTAATTTTTTGCTCAGGGTCTTCCCGCTGTATAAGTTGTTTTGCAAGCTGGTTTACAATCTGGGTTTGGATCACACGTTTCAGCGGTCGCGCACCATAAACCGGGTCATATCCGCGTACGGCAAGCCAATCTTTTACATTATCACTTACAGATAGTGATACATTATTTTTCTTCAGCATCTTATCAACCCGCTTAAGCTGGATATCAACGATCTGACGTATGTGGCGCTCATCCAGCGGGTGGAACACCACCACATCATCTATCCGGTTCAAAAATTCGGGACGAATGGTTTTTCGCAGCAGTTCAAGCAGTTTATTCTGCAGTTCTGTGTATTTCATTTCATCTATCTCGCCGTCGCTTTTTTCAATCTCTTCTGAAATCAGGTGCGATCCGATATTGCTGGTCATGATAATAATAGAGTTGGTGAAATCTACAGTGACACCTTTATTGTCGGTCAGGCGACCGTCATCAAGTACCTGAAGCAGAATGTTAAACACATCCGGGTGTGCTTTTTCGATCTCATCAAGAAGAACCACAGAATAGGGTTTGCGGCGCACCGCTTCAGTAAGCTGTCCGCCTTCATCATAACCTACATAACCCGGAGGTGCTCCCACAAGTCGGCTTACACTGTGTTTCTCCATATATTCGCTCATATCAATCCGGATCATAGCATCTTCATCATTAAACAGGAAATCAGCCAAAGACCGTGCAAGCTCGGTTTTCCCCACACCGGTAGATCCGAGGAACATAAATGAGCCGATCGGGCGCTGCTCATCCTGCAGGCCGGCACGAGAGCGGCGCACAGCATCCGAGACCGCTTCGATCGCCTGATCCTGCGCAATTACTCGTTTATGCAGTTCCTCTTCCAATTTCAGCAGTTTCTGCCGTTCGCTGGTTAGCATCTCTGTAACCGGAATGCCTGTCCAGCGTGATACGATATCTGCAATTTCTTCAGCCTCAACCTGCTCTTTCAACATCGACCTGCCCTCCTGAATCTCGTTCAGTTTCTCTTTGGTATCGGCCATATCTTTTTCGAGCTGTGTGATGGTACCATATCGAAGTTCAGCTACTTTTTCGTAGTTACCTTCCCGTTCGGCGCGGTCGGCTTGGTTGCGTGCAGTTTCCAGTGCCTGCTTCAGCTCACGCGCTTTTTGGATGGTATTTTTTTCCATATCCCACTGAGCCCGCATCGCTTTACGCTGCTCTTCAAGGTCAGCCAGCTCTTTTTCGTTTGATTTGAGCTTGGCATCATCTTTTTCGCGCTTCAGTGCTTCGCGCTCAATTTCGAGCTGACGAATCTGCCGCTCAATACTGTCCAATTCTTCCGGCATTGAATCGATCTGCAGACGCAAACGTGATGCCGCTTCATCAATCAGGTCGATCGCCTTATCGGGCAGGAATCGGTCGGCAATATAGCGGTGCGAGAGTTCTGCTGCGGCTACAATCGCCGAATCGGTAATCCGCACACCGTGGTGTACTTCGTAGCGTTCCTGCAGTCCGCGGAGAATTGACACAGTATCTTCTACGCTTGGCTCGCCTACATAAACTGTTTGCAGCCGCCGTTCAAGGGCTTTGTCTTTTTCAATGTATTTTCGGTATTCAGTGAGTGTGGTTGCCCCGATTGCATGCAGTTCACCGCGAGCAAGTGATGGTTTCAGAATGTTTGCAGCATCCATCGAGCCTTCGGTGGCACCGGCTCCTACGAGTGTATGAATTTCATCTATAAACAGGATCAGTTCACCATCTGAGTCGATTACCTCTTTAACCACAGCCTTCAGGCGTTCTTCAAATTCACCACGGAATTTTGTTCCTGCAACCAATGCTCCCATATCCAGCGCAACAATGCGTTTGGTTTTCAATCCTTCGGGAACGTCACCGCGTACGATCCGCAGCGCCATACCTTCAGCTATGGCTGTTTTACCCACACCGGGCTCTCCAATCAGTACCGGATTATTTTTTGTTCGCCGCGAAAGTATCTGCATTACCCTTCGAATTTCCTGATCACGGCCAATCACAGGGTCCAGCTTGTTTTTTTCGGCAAGTTCGTTCAGATCGCGGGCATACTTTTTAAGTGCCTCATAACGGCTCTCCGCATTCGGATCATCCACTTTTTGCGAACCGCGAACCTCTTTCAGAATTTTAAGAACCTGGTCTCTTGTAACTCCATTTTTTTTGAGTTCCTCACCGGCATCACTTTTCAGGGAAATCATACCAAGCAGTATATGCTCGGAGCTGATGTACTCATCCTCAAGATCTGATGCTTCATTTTGGGCTTTATCAAATAGAGATTTTGTGTTATTTGATAAATATTGACCTGATACGGACGCACCTTTTACTACCGGATAGCCTTTGATCATGCTTTCAAGGTTTTGTTTGATAGTAGGAATGTTCACACCAATTTTTTTAAGAATGGTTAAAACAACATTATCACTATCGCTAATCAAAGTAGACAGAATGTGTGCAGGCTCTACCGCCTGATGATTTTCACTCTGCGCCAGTTCAATTGCCGCCTGTACAGCCTCTTGTGCTTTTATTGTGAATTTATTGAAGTTCATTTATATGCTCCTTTTTGTTGATTTTATTAATAGAGGAGCCAAAATCATTCCCATTCTTTTACTGCTGTCGGAATTACAGTTTGAAATGAAATTCAGGAATATCTCACAGGAATAGTTGAAAGAAGTGACAGAAATCTGCCAGATTTGTAAAGAGAAGGAAAATAATGACATAAAAAAAACCGGTCAGAGTATTGGGCTCTGAACCGGCTTTTTATTTGATTAATATTTTGTTGTAACTAATTAGTTAGTTATAAGTGGTTGCGAGGCCTTCCTGAACTTTATCATTCAGGTAAAAGAATATTTCGTTTTGGTTGCGATTGTCAATCATTGAAAGCAGGTAATCAGGCTCTCCGAACTGCTCTTGATACTTGTAATAAGCAAGAGTCAAATACGCTTTGTAACGTATAGTGTGGCTTGAACCTTCGAGTGCAATCTGATTGATAGTATTCACTACACTTTCTGAAGTAAAAGATGGATACTTCATTTTGTAGTGAATTGTGTTAAACAAGACTGATTCCACAACTCCGGGTGTTTCAGATGAAAGCCCGTAAAGAAGAATTTCTTCGATTCTCTCGTTCTGGGCAATCTGTTCTTCAACTAAGAGTGCGGTTGTATCTGCAGCTGAATAAATAAATGATTCAGCTTTAACAGCGCTTGTTAAGCTTCCGAGGGTTATGATTAATGTTAGTATTATGAGTTTTAATGGTTTCATTACTGTCTGTGTTAGTTGATATGTACTGCGAATTGGATTACGCGAATACATGTAATTCAATTCGCAAGAAAGTTAAGCAGTAAAATCAGCAACCATCAAGCTTATTAATCATTATTTAATCATGAAAAAATGAATTTTCACGTCATTATTTCATGAAAGCCCTTTCATTCTGATTTTCCTTAATGTTTTAATAATATTGAATTAAGAACGCTCACAAAAACCGCACTGATTTGTACCAAAAAAGCCCTTACAATTCTAGATGACATTGAAAGCGCTTTTTGTCATTTTATTTTTTGTCTGACAAACTTTCAGCCATTTTTAGTAATTGAAAGCGCTTTGTATTTAACAATATCAGTCGTTTCGACACACAGAGTCCGTTTTTTAAGAAAATTTTTGAGAGCAGAAGAGATATATTTAAACAAAAAATGAGGTACTTATGAAAGAGTTTGAAAACTTAACTGTTGAAATAACTAAAGGTGACATCACCAATCAACCTGATTCAGAAGCAATTGTAAATGCAGCCAATGCACAGCTGCGAACCGGTGGCGGAGTGGCCGGAGCCATCCACGGGAAAGGTGACCCGGAACTGACCGAGTTAACTCGACCGCTGGCTCCTATCAAACCGGGAGAAGCCGTCATCACAGAAGCACCGGGACTTCCGAATGATTTTGTGATTCATTGCCTTGGCCCCGTTTATGGGAAGGATGAGCCATCTGATAAATTATTGGCTGATTGTTACAGAAATGCATTGAAACTGGCTGATAAGAATGAAATTAAAAGTATTGCATTTCCAGCCCTTTCAACCGGTGTGTTTGGATACCCGATGAAAGAAGCAGCAAAAACAGCTTTTTCTGCAATTAAAGAAACTGCTTCAGAACTAAAAACTGTAAAGAATGTGCGGTTCGTGCTTTGGGGAGATGATGCGTATAATGTGCATGAACAGGTCCTTTCAGAATTTTGAGAGAAAAGGCGGATTTATTGTATTTGATGAATGAATAGCTTCTTAAGGATTCACATCTTTTGACTCTTTTGCCTCTATTGCCCAGGTTTGAAAACCGGGGCAATTGATGTTCATTCATCATTCGGTGGAATTGATTCAAATGACATAAAATTCACAAGCATCCAGGAACTTGT
>SLAU01000029.1 GCA_007126675.1 Balneolaceae bacterium | reverse complement strand
ATCACGGCCGACAAAATCAAAGTTTTTGTACTGGAAAAGAAAAACGAGCTCCTCAAATCCGGCCAGCCTGCACCTGAGCCTGTTGTGGCTGAGTGAGTTAAGACTAACCCATTACGGCTTCCTGAATTTGTTAATTCTATTTGATAAGCGACATCTGAATAAAATCAGAGTTTGCCGTGGATGTTACTTTCAAAAAGTATGTGCCTGAAGGCAGGTGGCTGAAGTCAATAGGAAGTTCAAATTCTAAAGCAGGCAGTTCTTCATCAAACAGCGTCATTACTTTTTGTCCTGCCGAATTATATATGCTAAATGTAGCATAATCTACCGGCTCATTAACCCTGAAATGAATGGTGGTGGTTGCATTAAACGGGTTGGGGTAGTTTTGCAAAAGTTCTATGGTTTTTGGCATTTCCTCATCTTCAGGATCCTCAACACTTAGATCAATCTCCGGGTCATAAATCTGGTCATCTCCCTGCCATTGTAATGCAGGATATGTACCTGTATGCTGCCAGGTGTCTCCAAAGTCCAGGTCAAGCATATACTGTGCGGCATTACTTCCGGTCATCTGGCTGGTAGTTAATCCCGTCAGCCCGGAGGCATCTCCCTCTTCAATGCCGAAATCCGTTTCAGAACGATCAGTATCCCAGAACGAACCGGTGATAGTACCTTCTGTGTTTCTTGCAGCAAAACCACCTTTTGCAACAGCGTTCTGATGAACACTGCCGGTTGAATAACTGTAAGCAATCTGGCCTGAATTGGCTGCGACAAATCCGCCAATAGTTCCATCTCTTCCGCCGGTTACCGCTGGGTGTGTATATGAGTTGGTAATAATTCCTGAATTATAACCGGCAAACCCTCCTATTGCAAATCCTCCATGAATTCTCTCAGGACTTAAGGAAAACGATTTGTTGATTGTACCCTGGTTTGAACCTGTAACACCGCCGGCATAGCCGTTAGCCTGTGAATTTGAGAGTGCGTAACTTTGCTCAATTACGCCGCTGTTTGTGCCGGCAATACCACCGAAATGGTGGCCTGCAACGCCGCCACTGCCGCCGACTGTACCAGAAAATCTGGAATTGTAGATCTCTCCATCATTCATACCGGCAATACCTCCAAAATATCGCTTGGTCGCTGCTCCTGATATAACAAGGGCGTTAACCGATCCCTCAACGCTAACGTTTGTAATAACACTGTTTTCATCAGAATAGCCGGCTATACCTCCAACATACATAGTGTTCATGCCTGATGAAACTACCAGGCCACTCATCGTCAGGTTTTTAACCTCAGCACCTTGCAGGTAACCAAATAATCCCAGGAAATCCCTGGGAAGTTTAATCTCTTCAAAACGAAGAATTCTGAACCCGGTTATCTCATGTCCGTTACCGTCAAAAGTGCCGGTAAATGGCGTGTCGGGGTCGCCGATGGGGATGAACCCTTCGCCTTCATTCCAATCAGATGTTGCGGATGCATCAATATCACCGATCAGGTTGAAATGCGAATCGGTATAATTTTTCATCTCCTGGAGTTGCTCCAGGTTTTCTATTTGATAAGGATCGTCACTGGTTCCTGAACCGCCTGCGAACTGTGCAGCCAAAGGTTCGCTGATTACCAAAAAGGTTATGAATAGTAGAACCGCGGGAAGTACTCTCATAATATCATCAGGGTTTAATCACACACATAATATAAAATGGAGAAGTTATCTGCAGAAATAAAGGAAAATTTGGACAGACTTATCCCGGATTTGTGGATTTGAGAGTTGATTGATTAGAGATGTGCTGGTTTTGTTTCAATCAATTAGAACCAATATACGGGGATATACCTATTCGAAACAAATGAAATTGATAATATATAAGTAATGTATAGTTAATCTACCTCTTTTAGTTATTTAACAACCTTTTAAAGGTAAGTTTAAAGTTGTATCTTTTAAGCGTTATGCCAAAGAAAATCGGATCACTTACACTTTATTCTGTGGATGATCTCCACGAATTGCTTGGATTAAGCAAAATGACCATCCGTGCGTATCTTCGTGACGGAAAGATCAAAGGCCGCAAACTTGGCGTGCAGTGGTATGTAACCGAAGATGCGATTCGCAACTATTTTGAAGAACCGGATCCCACCCCAGAAAAAACACCTGTAAAACAGAAATACATTATTCAGGGTATCAACGACCTGGTGAGTGAAACCGAAGAGTGCGAAACCATTGATGAAACGATAGACCTGCTGAATGAGCAGGCAATTATCAGCCTGTTCCAGGTAAAAGTAGTGGATGCTTCGAGCGGTGAGGTTTTAGAGCTTGTCAAGGCACGTGATTTTATTGAAAGACACAGCTGAATATAAATCTGAAAAGAGCAGAATGAACATCTATAAAAAAACTAAACTTGAAATCATTGAGTTCGGAGATGCACCGGATGATAAATTCTATTTTCTGGTTGATTTGAGTGTAAGCCCGGAAGGGCTTAATGTTGAAAAGCTGAAACTTCAGGATCCCCGAAACTTTGATCAAAGACTGAGAGAAAGTGGCTGCCTGATGATGTTTACCGGCGATGAAATTGCTGAACTGATTTCAAGAGGTGAATTACAGCAGGACGATATGCACAAATCAATGGTTGATCTTGGAATTAAAGAGGGTGCGATTAAAGCCCCAAAAACGTAGTGAAATTAACTTGAGCTCGTGATAAGTAGAAAAGAAATCTAGTCCCCCTTCGAAGGGGGAATGGCAGCCGGAGTAAAAATGACGGCTGCCGGGGGGATGATTTTATTGGCGTTTATTAGGTTTTAATCCTCAATTTGATCTTTCTTTTTTATATCAAACTCAACTTCAAAAGGCTTGTGCCTCAGCCACCACTGGTAGGCCTTTATTAATGAGCAGATTGTTTTGCCGTCATCAATTTCGCCGGTTTCGATCATTTGAAGTGCTTCTGAAAAATGTACCCTGTGATTGATCACAAACTCATCATCATCTGAGTTTTTCTCCTTCATCTTTAAACCCCAGGCAACAAAAACATGTATTTCTTCATCTGCATACCCGATAGCCGGGAAGAATGATCCGGCATTCTCCATAAACTCACACTCAACCCCGGTTTCTTCGAGCAATTCCCGTTTGGCGGTGATAATGGGCGGTTCACCGGAGTCCAGTTTGCCTGCCGGAACCTCGATAAATATTTTACGGGGCGGATAGCGAAACTGCTTCAAAAGCATAATGGTGCCATCTTCAAAAACCGGAACAACAGCACTTGCACCGGGGTGTTTAATCCAGTCGCGGGTAGAATTTGAGCCATCAGGTAACTGCACTTCGTCAACATATACCTGAAGCAGCCTGCCATCAAAAACATGATCAGAGGAGACGGGTTTTTCAATAAGACGTTTATTTTCGTTGTTCATAACTTTAAAATCTCTTTTCTTCAAGCGTACATTAGAGTTGTAAATACTGTATCATTAGAAAAATTAATCGATAAATACATCACCCATGAAGGATGTGATCAATGTTGACGGTAAGAAGGTATTGGTTCGAAACGACATTTACACGTGGTCGAACCTGATTTCTTTATCCAGGGTATTAGTCACATTTCCAATTATTTATTTGCACTATCATAATCAGCAGCAAGTTAGCTTTATGATTGTAGTGCTGTTGTTATATGGAGGTATATCGGATTATATAGATGGAATGGTTGCCCGCTGGAGAAATGAAGTGTCGGAACTGGGGAAGATTTTAGACCCGGTTGCCGATAAGGTAATGGCATTTTTCCTATTTTTGTATACCGTTTGGCTGGGCTGGATACCCCTGTGGTTTTTTGCTGTTGGGGTTATTCGTGATGTTTTAATTATGATGGGTTCATGGTACATACAAAAAAAGCGTGGCAAAGTGGCGATGTCTACTATGGCAGGGAAGGTTTCTGTTAATGTGCTTGCTTTATACTGGCTTTCCGTATTTTTATTCCCGGCAGCGGAAGCTGTTCACGTTTTTTTAATGATGGCATCACTCGTAATTATGGTAATTTCTTTTGTCGATTATTTTCACAGGTATAAACAAATTTTAGATGGCGCTGAATTTAATTAATTGATATGAGCTGGTTAGAAAAAATAGGACTCAAGAAACAAGAGAAACTTGAAAAAGGCGTTGAAAAAAGCCGTAACAGTTTTCTTGATAAACTCGGTAAAACATTTGCCGGAAAAGATACTATTGATGCCTCAACACTTGATGATCTTGAAGAAATTCTGATTACTTCAGACGTAGGCGTTTCAACAACTATTGAAATTATTGACCGGATTGAATCACGCGTATCAAGAGATAAGTTTGTTACGCAAAATGAGCTTCAGCAAATGCTCCAGGAAGAGATTGTTGGATTGCTGAAGGAGAGCAGGCCCGACCGCCCATCCGAGTTTGATGCAGATTTCACTTACAAACCTCACATAGTTTTGGTTGTCGGAGTAAATGGTGTTGGAAAAACAACAAGTATTGGAAAGCTGGCATACATGTATAAGAATGCCGGGAAAAAAGTGGTTTTGGGAGCTGCAGATACATTTCGCGCAGCGGCGGTAGATCAGTTAACGATTTGGAGTGAACGCGCCGATGTGCCAATAGTACAGCAGGGCCAGAATGCAGATCCGGCTGCTGTTGCTTTTGATACAGTTTCTTCAGCGGTTGCTAAAAACGCTGACATTGCCCTGGTAGACACAGCAGGCAGGCTTCATAACAAGAAATCACTCATGGATGAGCTGGCAAAAATCAAAAGAGTAATGGGCAAAGTAGTTGATGGTGCCCCGCACGAAACGCTTTTGGTTTTAGATGCATCAACCGGGCAAAATGCAATGCAGCAGGCAAAAGCGTTTACTGAAGTTGTTGACATTACCGGGCTTATACTCACTAAACTTGATGGCACTGCAAAGGGTGGTATAGTTATTGGCATTTCCAATGAACTGAGCGTGCCCGTGAAATATATAGGGGTTGGAGAGCAGATTGAGGATTTACAGGTATTTGACCGCGCAGCCTTTGTTGAAGCTCTTTTTGGAGCAAAGAACTAACCTGTTACTCATAAGAAAATATATACAACTCACTGTCTTCATCAGAGCACACAAAAACGAGGCGCTGTTCCGGCCAAACTGCTAATCCTTCTCCGTCATTAACTCCGGTAAGATAAACCCTTTTTGGTTCACCGGATAAAGATGTTACCACAATTTTTTCAGACCTGTCACTCAAAATCCATAGGGTATCTTCTTCATTATTATAACTAATGGCAGACAGGTCACCCATCTCAAAAGCTCCCGAAAAATTTATTTCAGTTTTATTGATGATTTCCATTTCCGGGTTGAGCTCTATAAGCAGACGGGGATTTCGCTCATTGACCACAAAAAAATGGTTGTTGTTTGGGTTAACTGTAATACCTTCTAATCCATCATTAGGGATTTCACCGGAAATGTCCAGAAATACACGATTTAACTCCTCTCCTTCTCTCGATATATTTACCAGTTCTCTGAGCCTTTCTTCTGCAACCCAAAGAGTACTGTCTCTTGGATCAACGATAATTCCTTCAAGGTCATCACTATCCATGGGGATATGCTTTACGATTTCACCCTGCATATCGATTTT
>SLAU01000128.1 GCA_007126675.1 Balneolaceae bacterium | reverse complement strand
TACAGGTAGGGAGCCTCAGCGAAGGATTCCGCAGCAGCCGGGTATGCGCCCAGCATATTGGCATACATCACAATCATGACAATATGAGCCAGGGTGACCAGAAACCAGCTCATACTTTTCTCAATGGCCGCGAAATACCATGATGAAATAATCACCATTACCACAGCTAATGTCTCCAACCGCCAAATAGCGGATATGAAAGCCCACGATTCTATCAGTTGAGCGGTTCTTTCTGCATCAGATTCCACAGCAGGTTGATGGATAAATACATATAACACGATGGCCACAAAAAACAGAACCGAGCCTGTTGACCATAAATAAGCTGCCGTTTTTATTATGTTATTATTCATTTGATAAATTTTAGTTTATCGATTGAGTTTATGTTTTTTAGTTTCTGCTGATCAATTCACAATTCTTCGTGTTCCTTCGCGTCTTCGTGCCCTCGTGGTGAAAAAACCGAGACTCATAATTGATTCCTGTCAGGGTAGCCACGAAGTCACGAGGCCACGAAGATTCACGAAGGGGTTCTATTCCTCTATTTCAAATAACGCTGCTGCATTTTCCCATAGAATCGCTCGTTTATCATCAATGGAAAGGTACTCGGCTTCCCTGATTGTTTTGACTGACCGGCCGATCACCTCAGGCCAGGCCATTTGCAGAGTGCCGAAAAGAATCTTGTCACTTCCTGCCGTCGCCACGGCTTCACGTAGCAACCGGTTAAAAAGCTGATCTCCCAATAACCATATCGCCACAGAGGTTTCCATGTATACATGGGGATAGGTCCCCAGTATGTACAGAGCCTCATCGAAGAATGGCCATCCCATATGCATCATCACGATCTTCAGATCCGGAAAATCAATGATCACATCCTCAAGCAGCAGAGGATTAGCGGTACCGATCCTGAAAGCAGGGCTTAACACCTGCTGCGGATTTGGCCCTGATGCCCCAGTATGAATGAAAACCGGAATTCCATGTTTTTGAGCAACCTCATAGTATGGATACAGATCGGGCGTATTGAGAGGTATTCCTTCATAAATCAGCCCTAACTCACCCAATGCGGCATATCTGCCATTTATGATATTCTGTTCGAACTCAAGAGCTGCTTCCGTATGATCTTCAAGTGATAAATCCGGTTCATAGGAAAGCAGGAACAGTTCCGGACGCGCATTCATAAATGCCTCTTTGTACGAACCATGACTGAGCAATCCGTAACGAACATGATGCTTTTCCATCTGCTCGAAACTTTGCCGGAATAAATCGGCGCTGTCTGCCACCAGCTCACCGTATTTTTCTACCCGGTGAATACCGAAGTCGATCCCCTCCATAGCGCGCTCGAACCAGGCGGGATTGACCCCCTGCATGGCTACATCAAATACAGGGATTTGACCGGCTGGATTCGGTTGCTCGTTCGATGTACAACCGAATAAGAAAAAACAGGCAGCCGATAAGTGAAGGAAGGTTTGAGTTTTCATGATAGTATCCGGTTGAGTTTTCAGGTTTAATGTGATAGTGAAATTTGCATCTGCTCAGTGTCTTTACCGGTATTCAAATCAATTGTGAGTTCCTGAAATAAAATCGATCAAACTGCTGTTCAACTCATCTGTGTGGCTCATCCACATATTATGTGTGGCTTCGGGCAGGTGAAGGTGAACAGCATCAGGAATTCGTTCCACGAGTGCGGCATTGGTACAATCCAGCATCGGCATAGTATTGCCTCCTGTGATGAGCATCACGGGCATATCAAAATCGGTGCTCAGGTCGGGAAACGGTTCCCCGGAATGAACCAGGGCTTCCATTTCGGTCAGGTTGGCGTATAGAGACTCAAGTGCCTGCGGTGGAATCTGGTCCTGAATATCTGCTCCTACGAAAAATCCAAAAATTGCACTCATCGCATTGGTTGAATCCCCGGTTTCGAATGCGGTCCCCACCTTGCCGATCAGTTCTTCCATTGCGTGGTCGTACCACGATTCACAACCCGGTAGCCGCAAGACCGGTGGTTCTGACAGGATAAGGCTGTTCACCTTTTCCGGATATTGATCGGCAAAGGCCATCGAAATTAGTCCGCCGTAGGAGTGGCCAACGAGATGAACCGGTTCGCCACCCAAATGATGGATAAGAGTATTCAGGTCTTCCGCTTCCGAGGAAACTGAAAAACCGGAGTCAGGATCATAGTCATTTCTGTTGGGATAGTTGTACCTGCGGCTGTAGGTGACAACCCTGTAGTTTTCTTTGAATAACTCAACCTGCGGCAGAAACACCCGGTAATCCTCCTGGCTGCCGTGAACAAAAAGGATGGTTTCGCCGGAACCGGCTTCTTCGTAATAGAGTTGATTTTTAGGTTCCCCGGTACAATTTGCAAACAGCAGCAAAATGAAACCCAGGTATAAGGTTGAATATGGTTTAGTTGTCATCATGTTGTTCTGTTTATTATGAGTTGTATACTTCATGGTAAAAAATCGAGTTTCATATATGGTTTCCGTCAGTGAATGCCACGATGGTTACGGAATTAATCCCAACTGCCTTCTGAAGCCGAGTTGATCATCCACCTCCCAGAGTTCCACCATCTTTCCATTTTCAAAACGGAAAAACATCATCAGGACCATGCTCACCTTTTCACCTGTCGGTTCGGCACCGGCCCATGGGCCTTCGTGTGTGCCGGTGAGAGTGCCCCGGATGGCGGCCATTTTATTCTGAATGAGAAACTCATCAAGATCGATCCTCAGATCGGGAAACGCCTCCCGCCAGCGAATCACAAACTGCGACATCTCATCTCTTGAAAGTGTTCGCGGTGAACCAGCGTAGTGAAACAGGACCGAGTCGGCAATTGTCTCATCAAAAGAATCGATATCACCCCGGTTCCATCCCTCTTCAAACATAGAATGGACGACTTCCTGTATCTGCTGTTTTTGGGACGTTGCCTGCTGTTCACATGAAACGGCGAAAATCATGAGACAAAGAATCCCGGAAATGCCAAAAAGCCAGTTGATCTTGTTATGTTTTCTAATGTTCAGCATGGGTTTGTTTATGTTTTGATTGTTTTCTTCGGATTTCTGCGGGTCTTAGTGCCTTTCAGCCGGTTGGCGGATCCCTTTGGGACGTGTTAAAAAATCGAGGCTTAAATTGTCCACGTCCGGTTGGCCACGAAGGCTTATTTGATAAACTCTTTTTGTTTCATGGTTATCCATTTTCGTTAATGGTTGGTGGTTTAGTATTTAGTAAAGAAACCCGAACACCTTAGCGAACAGGGCCATTACCCGTGAGATAGCCTCTCCAACCGCTGTACCGGCTGTAACGAGGCCGAGATTGAACCACGAAGAAGTTCCCGACTTCGTGATGTTTACAGAGTGTATTGTTATTGTTTCAGCATTTGGCATAATGTAAATCCCTGATATAATTTTGTTGATTTATATTCTCCCGGGTTACTACTGACCAAATCGAAATTCTTCGTTTAACCTCGAGTATTCGCGGCTTCGTGCCTGTACCGACTCTTCGAGGGTGAAAAAACCGAGGCTCATGTTTGGATGATGCCCGAATTGCCACGAGGACACAAAGGGTTTTTGTTCTGAACATCTGATTATTTCGTTCAGGCCCAATAATTAGAAACTGAAAGATGGAAAAGCTGTGCTTTCAGCCGGACCTAACACATTACACCGGGAAGAAACTCTTGATTAATCACTTAAACGATCAGCCGGTAATTCCTGATTAACTGCTGAACTAACAAGCATTTAGGGAATTATGATTAAAAATTCAAGTATGAATTGAAAAACCGTAAATCAGAAGGGTAAACTTAAGGTGCATAAGTGTTCCTCACTGATAACTCTTTTTCTACTCCTTGGCTACAAGGAATGCCATTTCAAGGCTTTGTTCGTAATTAAAGCTAACGAGGAGTGTATTCTTTTGGGCAAGAATCCTGAATCAGGGACACATCCCTGATTGCTCCGCTGGACACTTCACAATCTGTCCCCTCTCGTGGGGCTGTGTGAAAATTATTTTCCAAAAAAATATGACTTAAAAAATTTAAGTTTTGAGCCTTAATGCGGATGTCTGCCTTTTCGGACCCACCCCCGGCCCTCCCTATCACACCAAAAAGCGGTGTGACAAGGAGGGGAGCTTTTACAATATGATTTGCAACCTAAAAACTTTAACCCGGCCAAAACTTGACAAGGTATTTTTACATCCCCTCTCGAGAGGGGAATTTCCCGAAGGGATCAGTCAGCCGATGGAATGGGTGTGTTCGCGATGGACTTTTCATCAATCCCGGGCCTGAAAAACGACCTGCGAATCAGCATGACGGTGGAAAAGTTTCCATTCTCCGGATTCGATCCTGAATAACATCGTAACCCTGTACTGCTGATAAGGTTCGGTTTCTTCCGGATGGCTGAAGTATTCGTGCTGAATCAGGTAACCAAACTCGCCATTAGATCCATGCGAAATACGCTCCGTTGTATAAAGTGTATTGGTATAAGACGCACTCACACGAGACAGGCGCGGGCCGATAGTCTCCCAGCCCTGCACGATTTCACCGCCAAATCCTCCTGCTACGGTAATATCCTCAGAGTGTGCCCAGACTTGTTTAAAATCGGAATCATTTCCGTTGACGAATTGATTGATGGCCCGATCAAGCTGATCAAGAAATTGTGCAAATTCGATGTTCTGATCCTGTTCCACAATCAGCAATGTATCTTCTGCCTGTTCCGGCAAGCCATCGACAGGTACCAGCAAAGTAAGTGTGAATGCGAATGCAATAACATATTTTATCAACGTGTTCATTTGTTTATCTCCATATTGAATAACTTCAGGATTTCAGATTGTATAAAGTGACCTGACAGCGTGGTCCGATGCTTTTCCGGACCTCCTGTCAGCGTCTAAGGATATTTACCGGTACAACAACTCACGTAAGCCATCAGCCCGACAGGCCTGTAAGTACCTGTCCTCATTAGTTTTAACGCATGAGTAATGTCAGATTAATTCTCATTTCTATTAAGATCATACAGATTTTAACCTCTCTCCAGCTCATCATAAAGCACTTTCGGATGCACCACCGGCTAAAAGCGTCTAATTCCGAGAGCCAAACACCACGGCCGGATCCGTTACGAACACCGTCCGGGGCATGGTTTCCAGGCATGTCATGTCAAGCTCGGCATCGGGATCATCCAGGAATCGTTTAAAAAAGTTTAGGGTGCAGGGAAAGAGAGCAGCTGAATCGTGGCCCGCTCCGGGGATCTCCGCCAATTGTGATCGGCTTAATGTTTCATGAGTAATCCATCCGTATGACCGGTGCGTTGCGGGATCGTATTCACCGGCCAGAATCAGTACCGGAATGTCGCTAACTACCGGCTCCAAATGTACCGGGTCAATGCGGTATGGATGCAGAGTGTCACAAATTCGGTCATCCCGCCCGAAGCCGACCTCTTCAAGTAACTCAATCTCAGAACCTGATCCTCCACTTGTTTCTCCTTCTGTTATTGCCAGTTTTTCAAAACAATTTACTGACAAGTGAACCCACCAGCTTCTTCTTTCGGAACTTCTGTCCAGCCGGGGGAGAAGGTTTATGATAAACGACTCATCCCGCTCTGTGAACCGGTCAATCATCAGCGGCACCATTGCACTTGTCTGAATCCTGTTCAGTGCACTATAGATGGCAAAAGCAAAAGAGGCTTCACTTAAAACTATCAATTGGGGAAGAATTTCCCTGTCACCTGTCTCAATAATCCATGGATCTTCTTTCAGGCTATGAAAAGTACTCCAAAACTTCACCCGTAAATTCGGTAAAACGGCATTGCATTGCGGATCAGATTTACAATCCGCAAGACGATGGTTTAATATATCCAGGAAGTTTCCGGCGTCTGGAGTCCATTTCGTTACATTTGGCGGAGACGGCCCGTCGAGAACAACGCTTCGGATAGGATCGGGAAAGATTCTCATTGCTTCGAGAGCCACTCTTGAGCCGTAAGATCGCCCCCAAAGGTTCCACTGCTCATAACCCAGAGCTTTGCGCAGATACTCAAGATCGTGAACATTCGCTGCAGTGTTGAATTGTGACAAATCTATGTTTTTCTCTTCAATCTCCTTTTTGCAACGATTAACCAGGATCAGCTTTTCTTGTCGAAGTTCATCCGGTTCTGATCCCGAGAAATAGGAAGCATTCCACCAGTTCCGTGTCAGATCGGTACATGCCTTGGGGTCAGATAGACCGACACCTCTTGGGTCAAAAAAAATCAATTCTCTTTCATTTCGAAATTCCGAACTCAAGAAACCGTCAGCCAGATGAAACCCCGCCGTACCCGGTCCGCCGGGAATGTAAACAAGCGGATCGGGTTCCGGGTTCTCACTCAAACTCGATACTACAGCCACAGCCAGCTTAAGGGTGCGTCCGTCAGGTTTATCCCGGTTTTCCGGAACTGTAAGCCAGCTGCACCGGATTTGGCTGAGCTGCTCCGGGGTGGCTTCGAACGGACAGAGTTTTTCTTCGAATATCGGAGTGTAGTTCCAGGCAGTTTTTTCCTCGGCTACTTCTTGTCCTGCAACAAAGGCAGGGAGCATCAGGAACGTGAGTGCGGTGATGGTTTTTATGATATGATTGATCATGGTTTTTTGTACTTGGGTGTTGGATGCTCGAATCCGACAGTTTTTGGGATACATATTAACCTTAGTTGAGAGATCCTTCGACTTCGCCCCCGACAGA
The DNA here is from genome assembly GCA_007126675.1 of Balneolaceae bacterium. Classification (GTDB taxonomy): domain Bacteria; phylum Bacteroidota; class Rhodothermia; order Balneolales; family Balneolaceae; genus SLAU01. Next base: position 11,663 of record SLAU01000128.1, on the reverse strand, counting down.
AAGGCATTGTCGTGGCCTTCGCTCAGGATGACTGTTGCGCATTTAATTAAAGAAAAAGCCGGTACCGTGCAGCCGATGGCTGCACGGTACCGGCTTTTTTACTCTTGCTCAGAAGCATGTCATCCTGAGCGTAGTCATTCGGCGCTTTTCCGAATGACGAAGTCGAAGGATCTCCTGTGTTACTCTTCATCATCTTTCCTTTTTCATTATTCGTAAACCCTCACCCCAATCTCCGCCGTATGCGGCCCAGGTGCTTCTCGCGGAAAAGCGGGAGCACCCCGGTCGAAGGTGGTTACTATTCGCAGGGTGTATTTTCCCGGCTCATCGGGTATCCATCGGAAATCGTAGGTTTCGCCGACGTGGATATCGAGTTCGGCAGGTTGCATTCGAGCCTGGTTTGGCGGCAGGTCAGCCCCGTCTTTGGCGATGAACTGCCATTCTACAGGCTCATCGTCTTTCAACAGAGTTACTCGTTTGTCATCGTCCGGGCTGATATGCATGAACCGCATGCGGTAGGTTTCTCCGGCGCGAAACTCCATCAGGCTCGGTTCAGTCTCTCCGTTTACGGCTGCCGGGGGATCATCACCCGATCCAAGCGAACCGAGAATGAAATAGCGGTCGGTTTCCGGATCCCACTCTTCGCCCGGTTCCATCACCAGGAACGGGCCGTAGAGTCCCTGCGCCAACTGGTGGCCGGGTTCGCTGTGTACGTGGTACATAAAAGTACCGGCACGTGGAGGAGTCATGCGGACCGAAAACGAGCTTCCGGGCTGAATGGCGGGAATTACACTGCCGGGCATGCCGCTCCATCCGGGTACGCCGTCGGACCAGCTCTCCAGCTCCAGGCCGTGCCAGTGAACACCGAGCGCTGCATCAGCCCGGTTGTGAACCGTAATCTCAGTAGGCTCGCCCCTCGTAAGAATAATCGGGCTTCCGGGGAAGGTGAGGGAGTCGGGCGGCGGCGGCTCGTCTCCATTCTGAAGCACAAAGGCGTAGCCGGCATCATCCCTAAAAACCCGCTCTTTTTTGTTGATGAAGAGATCGAGCTTCCTGCGGGGATTTTCATCATCCGGTGCCCAGCCCTCTTCCGGCAGAACCGTGACGCCCAGAACCAGTCCGCCCATCAATTCTGCATCTGCCAGGCCGCTATGTGCATGAGAGGGAGGAGGGCCGTCAATCGGGGCTGTCTGCATCCACGACATGTGCCGCATGAAATGACAGTGAAACACCCAATTGCCCGGTTCTTCAGCCACCCAGCTCATTCGTATGGTTTCAGCGGGAGCAACCATTTCGGTTACAACCAGTCGCCTTTCCTCAGGTTCATACACCTGTTCGGTTACGAGGTTGCCCTTTGCATCCACACTGAAATAGAACCCGTGCAAATGCATGGGATGATTACGGCCGGTGAAGTTGATAACCCGCCACCGAACCGTGTCTCCCTGGGCATAGATCAGCCGCTCGGTATGCGGCCATGAGCGCCCGTTTATGAAAAATCGAGTGGATGGAAGGAAAGTTGCCGGATACTCCGTATCTGCCCAATGTGTTAGAAGGAAAAAGCGCTCATTGGAATAGATGGTTTCATCAGGATCATCCACGATCACTAATCCCTGGAATCCCCTGTCGGCTTCCACAAATCCGGGCAGCGAAGTATTGGATTCAGTATGTACAGAGAGCCGTTCTGCTCCAAATGAATAGGTTCCTGAAAGGTTCGATGTGAATTTTACCACCTCTTCACCTGAAGGCGGAACTATAATCTGGTCAGCAATAATCCCCGCTAATCCTCCCCCGCGTGCTTTATCCCTCAACCCACGAACTGCCAATGTATCCGGAAGTGTATTTCGTAAGGTGACCTGAACCGGCGTACCGGTTGTAAACCGAATTAACGGACCCGGAACGCGCGGTGTTTCTACATCCGTGGCAAAAGCATGGGTGTAGATGGCCGGGCCGTCCGGTCCCCACGGCCGCCACTCTGCTGCACGGGCTTCGAGGGTGATGCGGAGGGTGTCGTTTACCATTACACCGGTGGGGTCGCTGAAATCCTCAAATCCGGCAGGTTCGAGGCCGGATACACTCGATTCAGTGCTATAAGTAAGATTCGGTACCGTACAATCAGCAAGTTCAGAAGAGGCGCGATAAAGGTATCTATCGTCATTCGATTTTTTTTCAATTACATTTATGATGATCAGAAAAGCAATCAACATCACAGATAGTATGGCTATAATAATTTTATTTATTGACATGGCAATGAAATTTTAAAAGTATCCGGAAAGCAATTCTATTCTTACAATCAAAAGCAGATTTTGCTGATGTTTCCCTTCAGCTTGGTTAAATAAAATTCCAAACTTGATTGTTATGCATGGCCTATGTACAGATAAGCAAAACCATGTAAGTACAAATTATCCAGCTTATTTTTGCAATACGAGGAACCTAATTCTTTTTAATCTCTGATCTTTTTATAAAAGAAAGTGCTCCCCATTTTCCATTATATACGCTTCAGCAAATCACTGAATTACAATAATATAGATCAAAAACTAATTATTCCAAAAAACTGACATTATTGAAGTTCAACTCGTCAACTCCCTGTTCAGCCAAGCACTGGCAATATCCATGTCGCGATGAACGGTTCGGGTTGAAATTCCAAGCACCTCTCCTATCTCTTCCATATTCAACCCGCCGAAATACCGGTATTCCACAACTTTTGCCCTGCGCTCATCAAATTCAGATAATCGCCCCAGCGCATCATGGATGGAAAGCAGCTGATCCAAATCCACTTCAACCGGGGCATCGGCTTCCTGTAAGGTTACACGATTGTACTTGCCTCCCCGTTTCTCCGTCTTTTTTTTCACTGCATAATCAACCAAAATATTGCGCATAACCTTTGAGGCCAGGGCGTAAAAATGGGAGCGGTTTTGCCAGTTTATTCTGTCAAACTCTATCAGCTTAAGATAGGCTTCGTGCACCACATCGGTGGTATTTAGTGTATGGTCATCGCGCTCCCCCAGCATCCTTTTATGCGCAATGTTTCTGAGTTTTTCATAAACAAGCGGAATCAGCGAGTCGTACGCATCCTGATCGCCTTCGGCCTGTGCCTGCAGTAAACGTGTAATTTTAGCTGATTCCATCTGAAATGTTACTGATAAAAAATTAATCTTGTTGCCCGGAATGGTCTAAGCGCGTCCAAGCGGACGCTTGAACCATTTCGGAACTTGAACCATATCGGGAGTTCTGTTACTGAGGCTGCTGAGCAATAACGGGCCCCTGGTACCGGTCCAGCCAGTCGAGGGTTTCCCGGATAAATCCGCTCCAGTCATTCGGTACATGACCCCCTTCCAGCAAGACGAGCCGTTTATGCTCATCAGGTGTGCCGAGGTGGTCAACCAGCGGCTGCATTCCTTTTTCAACCGGGCCGAGACCTACATCATCTTCTCCGCTGACCATCAAGACCGGAATCTGTACTCTCGATGCAAAATTGAGTGGAAAGATTTCCGGTGGCCAGTTCCGCATACTTCCGAATAAGCCGCCGCCCAGCAGTATCATAGATTGCAGCCGTTCATTAATCGCACCAAAAATCGGCCCAGGTGTAGCTCCCATACTGAATCCAAAATAGGCAAGAGTCTCATGGTCAAAATCCGTCCGGGTTTCCAGAAAGTCGATTGTGCGGTCGATTTCCCTGCTCCAGTTTAAGTAAGCTTCACGAAACGTAACCGTTGCAATTTCAGGATCGTAACGTTCATATGTACGGAAGTAAACCGGATAAACCAGCACACGGCCGCTGCGAATAATAAAATCAAATAAAGATAAATCACTCGGATTTTCGCTTGACCCCAGGGCCGCCGCATACGATCCCGGAAAATGGATTATGGCCTGGTATGGAGGAGTTACATCATGCGGGATAAACAGGCGAATCATCATCCGTTCGTTGTTTTGTCCTGTGTTTATAGAAACAGTTTCACGCCGCCAGTGTGCAAATTCAGTAGTCTCTTTTTGTCTGACCTCGAGCGGGCCGGCCTGGTAATCGTAAAAACGTTTCAGAATTTCAAACAGATCATCATCAACCGGTTCATATTCTGAAAAATCGTAATATATTCTCTCAACTGGCTCGTACAACTCATCCGGCACCGGATCTTCATGGAGGGAACACCGAACCCCGTGTGTTTCCCCTCGTTCTGATGGCGGCCTTGCATCATTATCCTGATACATTTTTTCCGATTCGTTCCACGCCCCGCCAAGTATGTATCGCATATCACCGATTGCATTCCACACCCACTCTTTATGATTTCCTGCCATATCATACGCACCGTAGCGCGAAATTCCGGCATACTGACCGGGAGGTGCAGGGCCTTTACCTTCAAAATTGCTCATTCTGTGAATATCCATATAGATCTCCCGGTTCAAACCTGTAGCACGACGCCAGTGATAAATGGCAGGCAGATTCTTATCCACAAAATTACAGTACGCAGCTGCTTCATACCAGCTTATACCGCCTACAGGCAGCTCTTCAGTTCCATCGGGCGGGCGGCCCAGCTCCCATCCTGCAGGACCCGGGCGACCGGTTCGGTCACGGAACCTGCTTTGTGCTTCATCCCATGTCAAATCACTTTCTTCCAGTGCATTTTGCCAATACGTATCGGTTTGATAACCACCGGCAGCCACAAATCGGGCAAACTCACGGTTTGTAACCTCATATCGATCCAGCCAGAAAGCTTCAACCTCATAACTCTCCCCTGCAAACGAAATTCTTCCATCGGGTATACGAACCATGTTTTCCACAGCTTCATCGTCAGGTACAAGGGAAACCTCAAGATTGCGCCACAATGTAGAAAAACTGCCTTCAGCCGGTTCATAGCCATCCAGCTCCACACGCCAGCGAATGTGTTGTTTTGGCAGTAATATTTGATCTAAAGGTGTAATCCCCGCTTCTTGCCAGGGTGCATCGGGTGTCAGAAATGGTTTATAGTAGAACCGTGCACCGGCAGGATCAGATTCTACCTGCACAGGCACAGATGATGTTTCAAGCAGGTGCTCCAGCGAAGGATTATCCGGAGCGTATCTCAGCGCTTCACTCGCCAGTGTAAATGCGGCTGCATATTGATTATCACCAATCAGCCGGTCGATTTCGGCAGGGGCTTCCGTTGTTGCCCAACGGATGTCGGCATGACGGTTAATGAACCAAAATGAAAACAGAAATACCGCAAGAAGCCCGATTCCTGCAGGAACCGCTACCCGTGGTTTGCGAAGGTTCTTTAAAATGGATTGAAGATGAAACCTGCTCTGCTGTTCACTTTTTTCTTGTTCTTGATATTCCTCCAGGTCTTTCAGAAAATCAACGACAGACGAATATCGATTTTCAGGTTTTTTCTCTAACGTTCGATTGATGATGCGTATCAGGCCGGATGAAATATCAGGAGAAAACTCCCGGTTTAACTGTGGTTGTTTGTGAATGATTTGATAGATCAATGAAGCTTCATTCTTCCCCTGAAACGGCCTCTGCCCTGTAATCATCTCACAAAACATTACACCCAAAGCCCAGATATCGGCCTGTGGACCCACCTCCTCTCCTTTTACCTGCTCCGGTGCCATATATGCTGCCGTGCCCGGATTCCAGCCAGTTTTCGTAAGCCCGGCTTCAGCCGCTTTGGCAATACCAAAGTCCAGAATTTTAACAGTTCCCTCTTTGGTGATAATCAGGTTGGCCGGTTTAATATCACGATGAACCAATCCCTGCCTGTGCGCTGCATGCAATCCTTTTGCTGTTTGAGTAATGATATCCAGTGCCTGATTAACCGGAATTGGGCCCTGTTTCAGCCGGTCGCGGAGGGTTTCTCCCTCATAGTACCTCATCACCATATAAAGTGTGCCTTCGTCCGTTTCACCCGTTTCATAGATCGTGCAAACATTGGCATGATCGAGAGTGGCGGCCATGCGTGCTTCGTTAAGGAACCGTTTTTTAGCCCGTTCGTCGAGGCTCAGCAGCGGAGGTAGAAATTTTATCGCCACATCACGGTTTAAGCGGGAATCATGTGCTCTATACACAATCCCCATACCGCCTGCACCGATCATATCCCGGAGCGTATAATGCCCGATGGTACTGCCTTTTGCAAAGGTTTCAGCCGGGGCTGAAAACGCCAATTCATGGAGCTTTTCCATCGATTCGTTCAATGGGCCTCCTGAAGCGTGGGCTTCCAGCAGGGAATAAACTTCATCAAGCAGCTTTTGGTCTCCCTCGCAGGCTTGCTGCAGCCATGTGTCGCGCACTTTTTCATCAACCTCCAGGGCGCGTGTAAAGAGTTGCGTTATTTGGTGCCACCGGTGTTCAGTCATAAGTACTGAATTCGTGAATGGAAGGCGGAATCAGATTAAATAATAATAAAAAATATATTTTTTTGTCAGACTTACCTCTCTTTTCCGGCTTAGCATAGTAGAACCGGATTCCAATCGGATTTTTTACGAAGTCTGATCATACCGGAAAGCTTATACCCGCTATTGTATACAAGTGAGTATATAAGCATTTATCAATCAACACTTTAACGAAAAAGAGAAATATTATGAAATATTCAATTTCCATCCTTACAACCCTTTCGGGTATTCTGATTCTTGCAACCATACTCATTTTTGCATGCAGCGAATCTAATCAGGTAGATTCAGAAGTATTAACTGAAAACATCAGCGAGCTGTCAGCCAAAAGCGCACACGCATTACCGCCTGTTACCGGAGACCCGGCATTTACACTGGGTATTAATGATCCGGATATTGAGTGGATTCCTTGTTTCGAATTCATGCCGGATGATTGTGAAATGACCGTGATTCAGGGAAACCCCGAAGGGCCCAATGCCGATGCGCTTCTTAAACTACAGCCCAATACAACAGTAGATGAGCATTGGCATTCATCCACAGAGCGTATGATTCTTCTATCCGGCAAGATGGAGGTCGATTACGTGGGACAAGACCCGGTACTTGTAGAAAAAGGATCTTACGCATATGGCCCGGCCGGACTTGCTCATGAAACCCACTGCCTGGATGAAGGGGAGTGTATTCTGTTCATCGCATTCGAAGATCCTGTGGATGCAATTCCGGTTACCGATGAACCGGCTCCCGGATCTGAAGAAGAGGCCTTTGTGTTGAGTGTTCCTGAAGTGGAGTTCGCCGGCTGCCCGGATTTTTTCCCTGAAGGCTGCGGTTTGGGCATTCTTCAGGGTAATCCCGCGGAAAATAATGCCGACGCTTTATTACGATTAACCCCGGGTTCAAAAGTACCCATGCACTGGCATACATCTGCTGAACGAATGATACTGTTATCCGGTGAGTTCCGGGTGAACTACCAGGGACAGGCACCTGTGGTAATGGGGGCATTCGAGTATGCCTATGGCCCGCCAAAACTCCCGCACGATGCCCGTTGCCTGGAGCAGGAAGATGATTGCCTGTTATTCATCGCCTTCGAAGAACCCGTGGATGCAGTAGATATACGCAGCGGCAACATACCGCACCGCGGAAAAAGATAATTAGCATAAAAGACCTGACAGCGTGGTCCCGACTTCTCTTCGGGACCTCCTGTCAGCGTCTGATTAAGTATTGCATGCAAAACAAAACACTAACAGGAACCGAAAAGCACGGTACACTGTCAGGTTGTTCAAGCTGAACCAGCACCACTAAATAATGAATCAAATCAGTAAAATAGCGGGACTTTTCTTAATTGTACTATGCTTCAATTTCATAGCATCAAATAATCTGAGTGCACAATCCTCAACACCTTATGTTATTCCAAAGCTGAACGGCCCGATCACGCTCGACGGAAAAGTAGACGAACCGGCCTGGGAGGCCATCGAACCGCTGCCGTTGACGCTGCACTGGCCGTCATTTGGTGAATCCGTCAGTTTAGATAAAACAAAAATCAGAATTGCCCATGACGATGATTACCTCTATGTAAGCTGCGTGTGTTACGAAGATCCGGATAATGTGGTCGCTGCCACCTACAAACGGGATGAAATGAACCTCAGCATTTCGAATGTCTCCATCATCCTTGATACGTTTCATGACAGTGAAAATGCACTATGGTTTGCCGTAACACCAACCGGATCGAGAGCTGATGCCGCTATCAGCAATGACGGATCCTCGACAAGCATGGCATGGGATACAATCTGGGAGGCGGAATCGATTATTACCGATTTCGGGTGGACGACAGAGATGCGTATTCCCTTCAGCAGTATCCGGTTTGAAAGCCGGGGCGGCCGGGTGAAAATGGGACTCATCGCGTTTCGATACAAAGCCCACAATAGCACCCTGCATCTCTATCCGGCAATTCCGCCAGACTGGGGATTTGACAGCTGGAGAAAAGTTTCGCAGGCAAATGATATTGAACTGCATGGTGTGGAAAATCGGATGCCGGTCTTTATTACGCCCTACATGCTTGGAGGTGCCCAAAGATCGGCGATTCAGAACACGCCAGGAGATAGTTTCAGACACGACACCGAGATAACCTACGAAGCCGGACTGGATGTGAAACTGGGAATCACCAACAACTCCACACTCGATCTGACGGTGAATACCGATTTTGCACAGGTTGAGGCGGATGACCAGCGGGTGAACCTGACACGTTTTTCTCTGTTTTTCCCGGAGCGACGTCAGTTTTTCCTGGAACGGGCTTCCGTTTTTAACTTTTCGTTTGGCGGATCCGACCGATTGTTCCACAGCCGAAGAATCGGAATACATGAAGGGCAACAGGTGCGCATTTTAGGGGGCGCCAGAATGATCACAAGATCAGGCGGATGGGATGTCGGGCTGATGTCGATGCAAACAGCGCGTGATCATGGATTGTATTCAAAAAATCAAAGTGCCGTTCGGGTGCGGAAACAACTTTTCAATCCTCAGTCCTACGCCGGAGGGATGCTAACGAGCCGGATTGATGAGAATGGAAACGTTGACCTGAGTATAGGTGCAGACGGAATTTTCAATATCTGGCGTGATGATTTTCTGAATATCAATGTTGCACAAACCACAAGCAGCGATTTGAACAGCACACTAACGGATACTGAAACCCTGCGTTTACGCACGGTTTGGGATCGGAGACGTTTTGAAGGCTTGAGCTACTCCTTTAGCTTCAACTATTCGGGCAGAATGTATGAACCGGCCATGGGTTTTCAGCTGCGGAACGATTACAAACAGATAGGTGAGCGAATATCCTGGGGCTGGCTGCCGGACAACTCCTCACTCCGAAATATTCAGGTGTCGATGAACGGAACTCTGTTTTTGAGAAATGCAGACGGAAGCGTTGAAACCTCAGAGTTCGGTCCGTCAATGAATATGACCTGGAGACGTGATGATTTTCTTACCGCAGAGCTGCTTCTAATCACCGAAGATCTTCTTCAGCCGTTTCAGTTATCGGATGATGCGGAAGTTCCCATTGGAAGATATCGATTCCCGGAAGCTCAAATCAGTTATCACACACCAAGAGGCAGGCCGCTCAGAACCATATTCACGGCCGGGGGCGGCGGTTTCTTTGATGGAACACGATTTACGGGGAGTGTATCAAACACATGGGACCCGTCACGAGTGGTGAACCTGAACCTGTTTTATCAATACAACAGAATAGATTTTGACGACCGGGGACAGAGCTTCGAGGCGCATATCGCCCGCTTCAGAACCGAATTCACCTTTAACACCCGGCTGACTCTCTCATCGTTTGTCCAATACAACAGCGCCGGAGACATTGGAGTGCTAAACGCCCGCTTCCGGTATAATCCGCGTGACGGTAACAACTTCTACATCGTCTTTAACGAATCGGTAAACACAGATCGCGACCGGATCACACCCGCGCTTCCGCGATCTGATCAGCGCGCCGTACTGCTGAAGTTTGATTACACGTTTTGATTTAAGGTTACAGAAATATGATCGGCAAAAAGTAAGGCATCTGTTGAAATGCCAAAAAGAGCTGATTGAGTTGTGACTGATAAAAGCTATTAGCAGATTTTCGACAGGATATTTCGACTTTATGAATCTGTCATTATTTGGGAGGGTAAAGAGTAAAATGTATTGAATGCATTAACCAATGATAGGAATTATTGTTTATTTCGGCTTTTAAAAGAGAGGACAAAGACGAACAGAATGTTCAACTCTAAAAAATCAGATTAAAACCATGAGATCCATATCCATATCAGACAAACTAACCGGAGCACTTTTGTTGATTTCTGTAATGGCCTGGCAGCCATTGCTTGCGCAAGAGATCCCCCGGCTGTACGATAATTTGGGTGATTTCAGCAGAGCGATAACAACCGATTCGGAACAAGCCCAGGCGTACTTCGACCAGGGCATGCGGCTGGCCTACAGTTTTGCACGGGCTGATGCGGCTGAATCGTTCCGCGCGGCACAGCAGTTTGACCCGGATTGTGCGATATGCTATTGGGGAGAAGCCTGGGTGCTTGGCCCCTATCAAAACAATCCCGCCGGAGTAGGTGATTACGAGGAGGCCCGAAAAGCTGCACAAGATGCACTGGAACGCTACGACGGAGCCGAACCGTGGGAGCAGGCGCTGATTACAGCGATGGCAACTCGTTATCCGAACACCGGCAGCAGTGCAGATACGGAAGCCTACGCCGAAGCAATGGCAGAAGCCGCGGCTGTGCATGGCAGTGACAGAGAAGTGGGAACACTTTATGCGGAATCTCTGATGATGTTTCGTCCATGGGACCTATACCGCGAGGATGGAGAACCTTACGAAGTAACACTGCAAGCCATCGAGGTGCTTGAAGGGGTACTGGATCAAAATCTGGCCCATCCGGGAGCCTGCCATCTCTATATTCATGCGGTGGAACCGTGGCAGCCCGAACGGGCCGAAGCCTGTGCAGACCTGCTGGCAGACACCGTTCCGGGAGTAGCCCACATGCAGCATATGCCCTCTCATATTTACATGAACATCGGACGTTACGGAGACTCGGTTCGCGGCAACCAGAAAGCGGTGATGGTTGCCCAGGCCTCGGAGTATGACGAAGGGTTTGTCGTTTACATGGGGCATAATTCGGCCATGCTCGTATTTGCAGCCTGGATGGATGGCCAAAGCGGCGTTGCACTCTCGGCGGCACGAGACGCTGCCGGGTCCATGCACGGCGGAAGCTATACCTACGAACTGCAGCTTGCCCGTTTCGGCCGCTGGGATGAACTGCTTGAGCAAACAACAGAGCCGGACGATGACTTCCAAAAAGGGCTGATTCTCTATGCCCGAGGACTTGCTCACTTACGAACGGGTGATACCGAAGCCGCTAAAGAAGCCTGGCAGGCCAACCGTACCATTCGGGAAGAAACACCGGAAGATGCTACCCACACATTTTTTGGATTCTCTCAGTGGGATTTGCTTGATATTGCCGGCAACCTGCTTGCCGGAGAGATTGCGGCCGCCGAAGGCAGGTATGACGATGCTGTGAACCTTTTGGAAGAAGCCAGGAAAATTGAGGATGGTTTGGTCTACAGCGAACCGGAGCCCTGGCCTGTTCCTGTCCGGCATGTACTCGGTGCGGTGTTACTCGATGCGGATCAACCCGCAAAAGCCGAAGATGTCTACCGGGAAGCGCTGGAGATTCACCCGAATAACGGCTGGTCGCTGAAAGGGTTACAGCAGAGCCTCGAAGCCCAGGATAAGCATACGGAAGCCCGTCAGGCTGAGCAGAAATTCCAGG
>SLAU01000285.1 GCA_007126675.1 Balneolaceae bacterium | reverse complement strand
GACAATTGGGATATCAGTGAAATACCGGAGGGCGCAACGTTTGATATTCAATTTCAAGCATTTAGTATTCCCGACAAGTTTGTCATTGAGTACCCGGCTGGAATGGTACAACACGACACCGGCTGGAGAGGCAACTCAAGCTATAATAACGATCCGAGATATCCCGGAGGAATCGAAGGGCCTGGAAGTAGACAGGAAAATCATCTTTTTACAAAGGAATATCACGATATGTTCAGAGTAGTGGTTACCGGTGTAGAGAATGCAACCGCTTGGAATTACCAGGTAAGATGCAGAAATGAATGATTATAAAGTAAGCAAAAGCTATTCTGGTTTAAACTTTAAGATGATCAAAAAAAATCTTCAGATATTTACATTTATCTTGCTTCTTACAGCCTGTAGTCAACCATCCGAACCGGTTTTCGACAACCCATATGATGAGCAAAGTAATGCTTTTATCTCCCATCCAGATTTGGCAACTCTGGAAGTGGATAGCATTCGGGCTATGGAAGCGTGGTCAGGCGGAGAGTTTACAAATGATTATGGAAACCCGGTTATTGCAAAAGGGGTATGCTGGAGCACCGAAGAAAACCCAACCACGAACGATTCCTGTACTAATGATGGAGGTGGTCTGGATCCATTTCAGAGCCACATAACTGATCTTGAGCCTGAGCAGACATACTACGTTCGCGCTTACGCAACTAATCAGTCAGGCACAGATTATGGCGAACAGCATAATTTTAAGACACGCAATGGTATTGTTCAACTTAATACCACTCCAGTTGCGGAAATTAACTTTAATACAGCACAAAGTGGTGGGGAAATTACCGATGATGGGGGTGCAGCAATTTCAGAACGTGGTATTTGCTGGAACGATACTGAATATCCCACAACATCTGATTTCTGTAAGATTGATGGTGCAGGAATAGGTAGTTTTAACAGTAACATTTCGAATCTGCATTCAAATACTACTTATTATGTACGGGCCTATGCCACAAATTCTGTTGGCACATTTTACGGTAATAACAAACAGTTCACTACCGAGTCTCATAGCTCATTTATCTTTACGGATAATTTTTCAAACAATATCAATAATTGGAATGAATTCGAAAGCGATAGAGGATTTGCGAGAATTACTAGCGGAAATTATCATTTAAGATTTTTAAGGCCCGGGTATTATCGGCGTTCCAGCAATTCTGTTAATAATTTTATTTTTGAAGATAATTTTTCAATCGAAATGACTCTGCAGATAAATAGTCTTCTGAGTAGCTATAGCTATTTTGGTTTCGAATGGAATCTCAATTTTGGCGAGACAGGTACAACTCACAGACAATTTTCATACAGTTCGGATGGAAGTCTCTGGATTCAAGACCGAATTGATGGAGGATGGACAAATAACCACTCTACGCTTAATACCGGTTTTCAATTTGCCCCCGGAAGCAATCTTGTATTGAAAATAAGAAAAAGCGAATCAGAGTATCATATATCAATAAATGGAAATTCTGTTGGCACTATTTCATTTAACTACCCTGATCTGCCTATGACGAATATATTTGGAATTATTTTTTCCAGCATAGAAATGAGTGTAGATGAAATCAGGATTACAGATCATTCTGACAGCTATAAAAACATTCATTACACGACAGAAGGCTATGACCAGCATTTAATGAATTCAAGGTTCGATTCTGATTCCAGGGATAATATTCCAACTATATTTATTGATTAGAATTTTTTTTTAAGAATTTCGAGATTATTCAGAGCGATCAATAGGGTTTTTAAAAATTATGCAAACCAATTGATTTGCAAGGATAAAGAAAGAGAGTAAACAAAATGCCAGAAAACTATGGTCAGTCCGGATCTCGATTTTTTATTCTATTATTCGCGAACAATATCTATCCTGCTTATTCCGGTTGGTCTACTCCTGCTTCTATACGGATACAATCTATTTAGAATTTTTTTAGCTCTTTTTGGTTTTCTTGTTGGTTTTTCATTTGGATTTGGAATTGGTCTAGCAACTGGTGAGCCTGTTCTTATAGCCTTATTAGCAGGTGCCGTAGGTGCAATTCTGTTATACTTTTTGTATTGGTTAGGTGTATTTATAATTGGAGGTTTGGTCGGGGTTTTTTTATCTCTCTTGATTGCACCAGGTTCTCTAGAACTCATATTGGTCTTATTTTTTGCTTGCGGTATACTTGCTCTGTTTATCCAAAAAGCGATAATTATTTTCATTACATCTTTCCAGGGAGCACCTATGGTAATTAGCGGCTTTCTATGGATATTCATGCCAGACTACCAGTCGAGTTCTATTCAGATGGCACTCAATAATCCCGCTCAGTATCTGGCCAATTACGGTATTGAGATTTTATTCGTTCTCCTATTATCAATCTTTGGAATTTTGTATCAGTACAAGGTAATTCCAAATATTTTTGATCGATATGTTCCTGATAAGATCACCAAAAAAAATCCGGAAAAAGAAATAAAATCTGAGTATAAGCCTGATATAGAGTTGAAAAATACTTCCAATCATGAAGCTGAGAGAGAGCCAAAGGCTGCGTCTTCAAACGTTTATGAATCAGAAACAAATAAAACAGTTAAACCAAAACCGGATAAAATCAAAAATCAAAAACTGGTTTTTGAAATAATAAACGATGCACTCAGCAACGGCTGGCAAAATTTTGTAGAAAATGTTCGTTACGCCTCAAAAAATATGATAGCATGGTTTGATCGGGTTACAAAGAAAAGATCTAAAAAGAAGACAACAGTATTCCGGAATCAAACCACTGGAGGTAATAATTTAACGCAAAAACAAGTAAAAAGATCAATTAAAAGAGCTGATTCTAATAAAGATTACATCAATTCAAACCTCAAAACATTCCCTCTTTCGTTTAGAACTGACAATGAGCACAAAAAGTATAAATTGCTACAAAAGATACCTCTTTTAAAAAAAGGACCAATTTATGTAGCAACTATTGGCAGAAGTCCGGAAATGAAAAGTAATCACATATGTATCCCTGACAAGAGCGGACACATATCGCGCTTTCATGCTGAACTTGCCTTGGTTAACAACAGATGCTATGTGCGAAATCTTAGCCAAACAAATCCTCTCCGTTTAAATGGTTTTAAAATTTCCTCTGACGGGTACATCCCTATAAAGGAAAATGATGAATTAATTCTGGGCAGTTTAAAATTAATAGCATTCAGGCTGTGATATGGATTGAACAGATTAAAACTTTTTTGAGAATTTAAATAGCATCTATCATTCTACTTTATGCTTTATACAATTAGATTAAAATTAATATTTAAGTTTTGTCTTACTCTTTTATTGCTTTCCATCACGGGGAGTCATTATTGTTTTGCGTATACATCACACGAATTGATTAAATCTGAGAACTACATAGTTATTATTAAAAATAACAAGGGAGAGAGAGTTGAAAACGCTTGGGTTACAATAAGCCTGACTGATAAATCTGAACAGGGACACTTTACCGAACCTCCTCTGTATATCGAGTTTACACATCAAGAAAATGGCCGGTATACAGCTCGTATATCATCAAATCAATTGCAAGGAAAAATAATTTCTTTGTCTGTTTACGCCGAACATCATGAATATTTTACAGATGAGATGGACCAGCTTAATCAGGAGTTAAGAGTAGAATTACAATTCAATGATCATTCATCTACTGAGTCAAACCTGGAAGCTAATCATTATGATAACTACGGTTTGACAGCGACTGACAATTTGCAATCCCCTGGTGTCCAGATTCAGGCTGTTGTTAAAAGTAATCTGGGTCATCCTATAAATAATGCCAATTTACAATTAGTTATCAGCGATAGTCCTTTTTATAGTGGTACTATCAGGCAAAACAGGGAAATCGGGTTAACAGGTATTGGAAATGGTACATACCAAACAACGGAGAGTGTTTTTCTGGATCAGACTCATCAATTGGAGCTTTCGGTTTATGCGCCTGACCATGAACCCACTATTCAGCAAATACCAAACCACCAAACTTCTGTAAATGTGCAATTATATCACAACAATTATTACTCGCGATGCAACGATGATTTAGGGCAAAACAGCAGTAGTTTTGTTCCCTGGAGAAATAATCCATGGGAGGATTGCAGCGTAGACCCCGACCGATTGATTGAGGTATTTGGTATTATTGAAAAAAATATTTTGAATGGAAATAGAGCCCACCTGATCGACTCCAGAAAACCTTCCATCCATAAATATGCTCCTGAAATCAGTAATGATTTCAGTAACTATGTACCAAGGCACAGAGCTTATACAACTGCCATAGAGGGTCTATTGAAGGCTGCCGCATTAGCTAAGGCATCGGTTGCTAAAACCGAACTTTCTGAATGGATTGAGCTTGAACTAAATGCAAATCATCAGATTTCCAACTCGCAATTAATTTTAAAAGGTGGTCAAATTATAACCGGGTTTTCAGAAACTTTTTCAGAATTGAGTACGGCTATGGAAATTGCGGGTTATGCATTTGAAGTGTCACGGGCAAACAGAGAAGGTTACCTTGATGGAGTACTGATGTATATTGCATACAAAAGTTCAGCAAATGAAATATTGGATCGTTTAGATCTATTGGCTAACCGTAGCTGGATGCGTGATGATGAGGCTTTTCAAAACTCCTTAAAAGACATCAGAGATAAATATGAGAGAAACAAGGATCGTGAAGTTCAAGAGGTAGTTCGTGCGATTAGAGCAAATCGAATAGGTGAAACAGTGAGTGACATTGTATTCGGTATAGCTTTAAAAAATGCATTAACGGCTGCCGGTACATCCGTTTATGCAATAGCTGCAGGACACGCAGCACCGGCAATTCTGGCCGGCGCATTTCAGGTTGTTGCGGCAGCAGCAATTTATGATTTTATTAGATCCGTCGAAAAAACAGGAGAACAGAGAGCTCTGCTAAGCGCCATCACGCAAATTGACAGGACTCTATTTTCTGTTCCGGATTATTACTCTCCTGCAATTATAGAGGGATTGTCAGATAATCAGAAGTTAGATTTGATGATGCGTCTACAGCTGGGAATCATATTCAATGAGACAAGAGCAGCTCTTTATTCCGGTGAATTCAAAACCTGGATTGGATATCAGTTTCAGTACTCTGAAATGGGATCTCGAAATGCGGAGCAGGCTTATGAGCTAAAAATGGCAGAAGTCAGTAAAGAAAAAGCAGATCTAGCTGAAGCTATGATAATTGATCTAATAATATATTTAAATTCAAAAGATAAGAGCAAGCCGGGAAGAGATTTAACTGGGTCCAAAAACAAAGTCTTATGGTATGAAGGATCTGATTTAAAAATTAATCATCATTTTATTAATAATAGCAATAGGAGTATAAAATCAATTGTAGCATATCTGTCAACAATCGCAGGGAGTAGTTGTAAACGCGATAACAGGAATTCAAATAATATAATCTGTGAGTTATCGAAAAGTGTGGGTATTTCGGTTCAATGCTCGAACGTGCATTTAAATTTTATCAGGGCAAACTTTTTTAATTATGATGATTTAGATCTTAGATACTGTTATAAAACTCCATGGACCGCAACTGTACAGACAATTTTCAGCGAACTATTTATAGAAGAAAACGGTGCATTTGTT
>SLAU01000282.1 GCA_007126675.1 Balneolaceae bacterium | reverse complement strand
TCGTTTAGTATTTCTTCCAGTTTGTTTTGTGTACGCTTGTTCTTTACACCACTGAAAATTCCTTTGGTATTTGTAAACTGTGAAACTTTCTCAGGATCATTAATCAGTTGCTGCATTACTTTTTTACCAAAAATCTGAAATGGCGGTTTATTATGTAATTCAGCCAGTTTTTCCCTGAAACGAAGCAGATCAAGGTATATATGCCACTCAAGCTCAGAAAATCCGTTTTTATCTTTTTCCTTATAAAGTGAATTATTATTTGTGTCAGAATAATCTTCCTTTTCCAGCTCTCTGTTTTCCTGTTCAATCCAAAATTTGATTCCCTTTTGAGCGGCCTCTTTGTCCAGTTTCTTTTTTAATTGTGGCAGGTAATAGACATCCTCGGCTGCATATATTTTCTGTTTTTTAGTTAACGGACGGATAAACCAGTTACTTTTCTGAGTAGAGGATGCTGATTCAACACCAAGAATATCAATCAGATAATTGGTAAGAGATGCCTGCGGATAATTTAGCAGACTGGTGGCAATACCCAGGTCATACATATTACCCGGATAACAGCCAAGGGAGTGCAGTAACCTTAAGTCTTCACCAAAAGAAAAAACAATTTTGCAGATATCAGGATTTTCAAGCAGTGGGAAGAGCTGTGCAATTTCGAGATCTTTGCTGAGCGGGTCGATCAGGTAACAGGATTTACCATCATATATTTGAACCAGGCATAGGTTAAATCCGTATCGATGAAAATTTTTATCGAACTCCAGGTCAACAGAGATTTCGCTTTTGTTTCCAACATCACTCAAAAAAGCCGACAGTTCATTGTCGGTACTCACATAATTTATATTCATACAACAAACAGGATAATTTTTGCTAAAATAGAGAATGTGACAGCGATTCGAAAGTGGAATAGTTGACTCACTGATATTTGGAATTTTGTATCTTGAGCATGACTTAAAAAAGTCCCCCTTTGAAGGGGGAAGGTTGGCCGAACGCATGTGAGGACAGCGAGGGGGATGTTTGATATTCGATTTCTAAGTTTCACTACATTCCCCAGGTCAAATACTGAACGTATTTGATCATCCATCCTTCAAAGGGGGACTTGATAAATTCAAATTCATAATAAATGCCCAAGCAAAAACTACTCATTATCGGGAAAGTTTGGCCTGAGCCGGACTCTTCGGCGGCGGGGCAGCGTATGCTTCAGATTATCGACGCATTTCTTGAAGCCGGATATCAAATCACTTTTGTAAGTTCTGCTTCCAAATCGTCATACTCTGCTGATCTTAAGAGTTTAGGAATTGATGAGGCTGAGATAGAACTAAACAGCAAATCTTTTGATGATTTTGTGGCAGACCTTAATCCCGGCCTTGTGATGTTCGACCGGTTTATGACCGAGGAGCAGTTTGGCTGGAGGGTGGCAGAACAGTGTCCTGATGCTATCAGAATCCTGGATACGGAAGACCTCCATTGTCTGCGTTTGGCAAGGCAAAAAGCTGTAAAACAGAAGAAAGAGTTAACTATTGATGATCTCTATTCCGATACGGCATACCGCGAAATTGCATCAATCTGCCGGTGTGATTTATCTCTGATTATCTCAAATATCGAGTTGGAATTACTGCGTGATATTTTTGGACTTGATGTAAACCTGTTATTGTATTTACCGTTCATGTTTGAAGAACTTAGTGATGAGGAAATTGCTAAATGGCCGAAATTTTCAGATCGAAGACATTTTATGACAATCGGCAACTTTTTACATGAACCGAACCGGGATTCTACTTTTTGGATCAGGAATGAGATTTGGCCGCTCATCAGGAAAGAACTACCGGATGCTGAAATGCATTTATATGGTGCATATCCTTCAAAAGAGATTGAACAGCTGCATAAACCGGAAGAAGGATTTATGGTGAAGGGAAGGGCAAAATCTTCTGCTGAAGTAATAAGAAGTGCTCGTGTACTTCTGTCACCACTTCGATTTGGTGCCGGGTTAAAAGGTAAACTGGCTGAAGCAATGCAATATGGTACACCTTCAATCACTACAAGTATTGGGGCAGAAGGAATGGCTAAATCGAAAGATTGGCCCGGCTTTGTTGCCGATGTACCTGAACAGATCGCTGCAAAAGCTATTGAACTGTATACAGAAATAGAACTTTGGCAGAATGCACAAAAAAAAGGAGTAAAGATTATTAACAATAATTTTTCTGATGAGCCGCTAAAAACTAAACTGCTTGGCAGGGTTGGCAATATTTTACAGACTCCGGATGAGCACCGGCGTAAAAACTTTATCGGGCAAATGTTAATGCATCATACTATGGCCAGTACAAAATTTATGGGAAAATGGATAGAAGCTAAAAATGGCTAACCAGTATCAGACGTTTATCAATATCAGCGTGGCATCATCTTCCATTGTATCAGAAAAGTCATCGGATTGCACCTTTTCCAAAATTGATTTTGTGAGTTCTTTGGGTCCCTCATCCTGGTGATTTGAAATCTTTTGATGCAAAAGTTCCTCAAAATACCGGGACTCTCTTATATTCATCTGTTCATCCCGTGTTTCAATCAGACCATCGGAATAGAGGATGATCAGATCACCTTCCTCTGCTGAAAACTCAAGGTTTTTATACTCCGCTTTTTGTGTGATTCCCAAGCCGATCCCTTTTTGGTACCTCTTTTCCAGTTTGCCTGATTTTCTGCTGTAATGATAAACCGGCAGATGTCCTGCGTTGCAAAGCACCGCATTCTTTTTTTCCAGATTTAGTTTCAGAAACACCATAGTGGCATACATCGACCTGTCTGACTGGCGTAGCAGCATGTTGTTGAGTCTATGCATGATTTCTGAGGGATCCTGCCTGTATTCGAGATGGGTTTGAAGTGCGCTTTTGGTCATGGTCATCAAAAGGCCGGCACCAAAACTGTGGCCGGATATATCACCCACAGTTGCAAAGAGATTGTTGTCTATTCGGGCAAGTTCAAAATAGTCTCCTCCCAGTTCATTGGCCGGAATGGAACAGGCGTATGCCCGTGTACCATCGTGCTCTACAGAAATATCTTGCAAAATGCGATTTTGCACTTCCGTCGCAAACTCAATCTCCGATTCCATTTCGGCTCTTCGTGTAAAGAGTTCCCTGGAAGCAGCAAATACGTGAGAAAGGCCAAGATATGCCCATACAAAAGCCCCCATCGATAAAGCAAAACCCCAGAACAGCACATCTATTCCTATTAAAGAGGATTCGGTTTCATTGAGTATATTTTCCCCTATAAATTCTCCAACCCAATACCCTGCAACACCAAGGAGAAGAAATAGCGGGATTAAGATCCACTTGAGATGCTTTTTATAAAATTGACGGCTTTTTGGATAGAGATAGGTTACTGTTTCAAGAATAACCGCTGCATAAAAAACGAAAACGAACACGCTGATAAAAATCAATAATTGACCCTCAAGCATGAAGTAAAAGAAAACCAGTGCCAGAAGGGCAGGCAGCAGGTGAATCATCAAATGTGCATAGATGATTTTTCTTCGGTTTGCCGGATCGGTATCGTAAAATGCTTCAAGCTCGCGATCACGGTAGATGGAGATATGGAAATATTTATTTTGGAATAGACTCATGAAATCAGGATGAGTAAGATTGATTATTCAGTATTGCCGCAACATAATGAAAAATAGAAGGAGGGGTGAAAAATAAATTGGACAATAAATCCCGGATTTGATCATCCTGTAGAATTTAATAGTTATTAGATAATTACAATCTCTCATCAAACCGAAACTCTCTGATGTCTGCGATCTTCACTTCTTTGATTTCCGGGTGATTCGGGTTGATCAGCACATTGGTCTCTTCACGAATAATGGATGAGGGCACCTCCAATAACAAGTACTTCCCCTTTTCGACCCATCGGTTACCTATTCCCTGACAAGCAGGATAATTCTCCGTTTTTTGCCAATCTGCCAGCAGATCCTTAGCATATATCTTTTGAATAGAAACATGATCCGGAATTTCAATCTCAATGATTTTAAAACGATTATGCAAACCTTCACCAGACCGGTGCACCAGGTTTTCCAAACAGGCAAGTGCACGGCTGGAAGCTGTATAGATCACATACACGCCTTTTGAGTTCCATCGTGCAGGGTATCCCGAGCCGGATAGCTTGTCGGCCCATTTGGCTGTTGTGATACGGTAAACCTTCATGACATGTTATGCCAATGCACCATGTTCGATACGAAGCAGTTCTTCACGGATCAGATCGATACCGCCGGAAGTTTGCAAAAAGGGCAGGGGCACCTGATTACCTAACCCAACAGCCGGTTTGCGAAGCCAGCGGTTAAACGATTCAAGATCACCGAAAACCTCATCTGCTTTTTGCCAGAGGGCAATCATTTTTAGTAGCTGTTCACTGTTTTGAGCGTTCAGCTTTTTCCCATCTTTTTGATAGCGCTGTATTGTTTTATAGGAAAGATCGAGAAGGCCTGCAAGCTCATCGTTTGAGAGGCCGGATATTTCTATAAGATCGAAGAATGCGGATACTGGTAACCCGGTTTGCGCTTTGTTTGCTATGATAAATGCACTTTCTTCGTTTGCCTGATATTTTATGGCTACTTCCTGAACTCTATCAGCGACAGATATATCGGTATTTATTTTTTTTGGCATAACAAAAGAATATAGATAGAAAAATGTCTATTAATATAAGACGAATGTCTATAATTTCAAATTATTTTTTATAACTGTCTCTGATCTCTCATTTACTTGCCTATTCAATCACTGATAATTTTTCGGTTTATAAAAGCTGGAAAATTTTTTTACAAAACAAGGAATTGTAAATTACCATATTAACTTGGTGTTCGTAACGTGGGTGCTTGGCTATTATCTACAGTTGCGGATAAACTGTAATAAAAAAATATAACCTGCCATGCGAACCGGTTTTAAGCTGTTAATTATTTCAACGATATCTCTTTTCTTATTTCTGATTTCTTCCTCACTTATACACTCGCAGTCATTTTGGGAGGGTTACCATAGTCCAGAACAGGCAAACAACGTACTTACTGAGACTGCACAAAATCACCCGGACATTACAAGGGTACATACCTTGGCTCAAAGTCCAGGTGGACGGGAATTACTAGTGCTGGAGATTGGTCCCGAAGTAAACAGTGAAGAAAAAAGTCTGCCCGCTATTTTGGTGGTTGCAAATATGGAAGGCGTGATACCTATTACAACTGAAGCCTCACTGAAGCTGGTAGATCTGGTTATTGAAGAAAATGCTGCTGATAATAAAACCTGGTATATATTACCCAATGGCAACCCTGATGCAGCCGTGCGCTTTTTTCAATCTCCGCTCAGAAAAGATGTAAGAAATGAATTTCCTGTAAATGATGATATGGATGATCAGGTGGGAGAGGATGGACCAGAAGATATTAATGGCGATGGTTTTGTAACAACAATGAGATATAAACATCCGCAAGGTGAATGGATACCGGTTGATGGCGAGCCCAGGCTGATGCGCCGGGCCGATCGTGCAAAAGGTGAACGAGGTATCTACAAAATTCACTCAGAAGGAATCGACAACGATGGTGACGGACAGATCAACGAAGATCCAACGGGTGGAATTAATGTGAACCGAAATTTCCCCCATCTGTTCAGAGAATTTACAGCCACTGGAGGTGCCTGGCCGGGAAGTACACCGGAAGCCAGGGGAATATTCGAATTTGTATTCAGCCGCCCCGAAATTGCAATGACCTTTTCTCTGGGTGAAACAAATTTTGCTCTGCAACCACCACGCGGAGGTCGCCAGGGATCTGCCGATTTTCAGAATATTCAAATTCCTGAAAGCTTTGCCGATCAGATAGGGGCTGATCCTAACGCAACCTACACAATGGATGAGGTGATCAGGATGGTAGAGCCACTTGCTCCGCCCGGCTTTGAAATAACTGAATCGGTAGTAGCCAGTTTTCTCGGTTTGGGTGCAGTGGTAAACCCAATGCAGGAAGACCTTGTTTTTTACAATGAGCTGGCCGACCGGTATAAAGAATATCTCGAAGAGCACGGGTTTAGTACAGACCGGCTTTCACCGGCAGCAGCTAAAGATGGATCATTTGAATTGTGGTCGTATTACCATCTTGGAATCCCGACATTCAGCATGGATTTCTGGACACTGCCCGAATTCAGGGAAGAAACAGAAGATGAAGATTCAGGACTTACCCCGGAAAAAATTGGTGAGATGAGTGATGAAGAATTTGTGGATCTTGGTGAAGAGACAATCGGCCAGTTCCTTGAAGAGGTTGGTGCACCCGCACAGTTTTCGGCCGCCCAGGTTATTGGTATGGTGCAGGGCGGGATGTTAACAACCTCACGCATTGCTGAAATGTTGGCTCAAATGCCGGGTGGTTCGCCAGCATCGCCTGATGGGGCATCCGCCGAAGATAAAGCCCTGATCGCATGGGTAGACAACGAATTGAATGGAGAAGGATTTATTGAGTGGAGCGAATTTGACCATCCTGACCTGGGAACTGTGGAGATTGGCGGCCCCATACCATTTGTAAAAAATACACCGCCATATGTTATGGTTGATTCTCTTCTTTCTGTACAGGTTCCCTGGATTGTTACACTATCCGAAAAAATGGCTCGACTCAATATAATGAGTACGGATACAGAGTACCTGGGAGGTGGTATACACAGGGTTACTGCATGGATTGAAAACGAGAATTACTTACCGTTTCCAACGGCTATGGGTGTCAGAAATCAAAACCCGAAACCTGCCCAGATTTTCCTGCAAGCAAACGGACTTGATTTTATAGAGGGCAGGGAGCGCACGTTAATTGAATCACTGGGTGGTATGGAAGCGAAAAAATTTACCTGGCTCGTTCGCTCACCTGAAACCAGATTATTACAGCTCCGTCTGGAAACCACACACGCCTGGAGCGACCGTTCACAAATTGAATTAGGAGGTTCAAGATGAAATTTATTTATACTCTAATCCTGGCTTTATTGCTGGCAGCAGCCGGTACCATCTCATTGAATGCACAAAAAAGTTCCATTAATGTTCCACTTCCATTCGACAGGTATTATGACCTTGAAGATCTGTACAAAGCAATAGAAGTATTAAACGAGGCATTCCCGGAGCTAACCACCGCAGAAGTAATAACTCAAAGCGAAGAGGGACGTGATGTATGGGCATTTACCATCAATAACCCGGAAACCGGTGATCACCTGGCGAAACCGGGTGTATATGTGGATGGCAACATACATGGAAATGAAATTCAGGCTACTGAAGTGGTGCTTTATCTTATGAACTATCTTTTAACCAATTACGGTGAGGTGGAGAAGATCACCGAACTGGTTGATCGTAATGCTTTTTACTTTGTTCCATCCGTGAATGTGGATGGCAGGTATCATTTTTTCAACAATGCAAATACTCCAAGCACAAATCGCGGACTCAGGGTACCCGGTGACGGAATTCGCGATGCTGTTTCGGATCGATCGATTTCGAATGACCTGAATAATGACGGCAGCATTACACAGATGCGGAAACGTGATCCTTTCGGGCAATGGAATACCCATCCCGAAGATCCGCGGCTTATGGTACGAGCTGAACCCGGAGAGTTTGGGGAATGGACACTGCTTGGCCAGGAGCGGTACGATATTACGGAAGACACGCAAATCAGTGAGGATGCTGAACGATATGTAGACCCGAACCGAGACTGGGGCTCAAACTGGGCACCGCCTTATGTACAGCGCGGTGCCGGAGATTATCCCTTTATGGGCAATGTATCCAAAGCAATTGCCGAATATATGGTAGGCCGGCCAAATATAATTATGGTATTTGCTTTCCATAACACCGGCGGAATGTTTCTGCGCGGGCCCGGTACCAAAGCAAGAGGGCCGCTAAATCCAAGTGATGTAGCCGTTTATGACATTCTCGGGGAAAATGCTGAAAAAATAGTTCCCGGTTACGATTACCTGATAAGCTGGAAAGATCTTTACTCAACCTATGGTGATTTTACGGAGTTCACATATAACACTATAGGAGCATTCAGTTTTGTGGGTGAGTTATTTATGGCCAGGCAAGAAACCTATGCTGCATATGAAGATTTAATGAGTGCAGACCATGAAAGCCTTGGTTTTGGTACTACCACTGAGCAAGATTTGCAACGCCTTAAATTTAATGACAACGTGGCTCACGGAACACTATTCAAGGAGTGGGAGCCATTTGACCATCCCATTTACGGTGAGATCGAAATCGGTGGCTGGGCGAAAATGAGCACACGTATCTCTCATCCTTTTATGCTTAAAGATATGGCGCACAGAAACGCAGCTGCGGTACTTTTTGCTGCGGCACAAACTCCGAAAGTCGAGATGGAGATAACCAGGAATGAACGAATTGATGACAATCTGAACCGTGTACGTGTACGCCTTGTAAACCATAATGCCATTCCAACTATGACAAATCACGCGGTACAAAATCAACTCTATCCCCAGGATATGTTGACTGCAGAAGGAAATAACATCCGTGTAGTAGCAGGCGGTAGAGTTACTGATCGCTACAGGGATCGTGTTAACTATAAAGAGCATCGGCCGGAACTGCAATTTCTCAGAGTTCCGGGGACTTCAGTAGTTTATTACGATTTTCTTGTGGAAGGTAATGGAGAACTGACCATCAATTATAATTCGAGAAAAGCAGGACAGCGTACAGCAAATACAACCATTAACTGAACAGAGTAAAACCTGGTTTTAAACCTGCCAGGGTAGTTTATCCAGATCCAGGTTTCCGCCTGTTATAATAATTCCGGCTTTCTTCCCGGCAACATCAATTTTATTTTCAAGAAGTGCCGCTATTGGTACTGCACAGGAGGGTTCGATAATTAATTTTGTGCGTTCCCAGAATGTTCGCATTGAACTTATTATTGCTTCTTCAGTTACAGTTACTATATCATTTACGTCCCGGTGAATGATACGAAAGTTGAGCTTGCCAAGTGTTGCACGAAGACCGTCAGCAACGGTTTCTCCATTTCCATCAATGATATGCTCTCCGGCTTTAAAAGAGCGATAAGCATCATTTACGGTTTCCGGCTCTGTTCCAATTACCCGGACAGTTTGAGGATGATTTTTCGCAACAATAGCAGTACCGCTTAACAAACCTCCGCCGCCTACAGGTGTCAATATGAAATCGAGATCAGGAACTTCATCCAAAAATTCAAGTGCTGCCGTTCCCTGTCCTGCAATAACGCGTGCGTCATCATAAGGATGTATAAAAGTGGCACCTGTTTTATTTAGAACCTCCTCTAATACAGACTGGCGTGATTCCATCGAATTTTCACACCGGACTACATTAGCGCCATATCCTTTAACTGCATTTACTTTTAACTTTGGTGCATATTCCGGCATAACTACATGGGCCTGAATTCCGCGAAGTTTGGCAGCATAAGCTACTGCCTGACCATGATTACCTGATGAATGTGTGGCAACACCTTTTTGGGCTTCTTCATCAGAAAGGGAGAAAATTGCATTACAAGCACCGCGAAACTTAAATGCTCCTACTTTCTGAAGATTTTCACATTTGAAGTAAATACGCCCACCCGTTTTTTGATCAAAGTAAGAGGATGTGATGACGGGCGTACGGTGAGCACTATCGGATATTCTTTCAGCAGCAGCTAAAACGTTTCGAAATGAGGGTATTTCTGAGTTATGATCCATTTAATTTGTAGTAATTATCTAAGTACCATATAGTACCGAAAATACATCAAATATGAATCAATTCAGATAATGAATAACGTATTTGACTGATCAGAATCACTGTTGTTTCCTGGAAAGACAATAGCAGATTCTTTGATATCTGTTTCCTGAAGTGATGTGCTGGGAGATACCGGCGTCAGATAATTGTCATCGTCATCATCACTGTAACTGCAAGAAAACAGAATCAGTGATAGAGGCAAAAGTAAAATAACCAATGAAAATTTGGAGATCATATTATCCATGTTATCAACGATTTAAAAAAAACAGCCTCAATTAATGAGGCTGTTCTAAAATTATCGGATACTCAATTACTTACAATTATATCACCTTCCATGGCTGCATGAGGTGTACAATTGTAGGTGGCTATCCTTTCAGCCAGTTCGCCGGTAAGTGTAAAGGTTATTGACCCTTCATCTTCATTTACAATCACATTAGCGGGTTCATAGTTCTGGAGTTCTCCATTCCCTTGCGCAGCCACTAAAACATTGCCGCTTGCATCACGTAGCTGAAGTGGGTGATTGTTTGCACCCAGGTTTACAATGGTGTATCTGAGACCTTCCTGCAAGGTAATAGCTGTGTTTTCTACACCAGTATCTGCTGAAGCTCCTTCTCCATCAATAGTTTCAACAACCCATGCACTGGAACCAACATTATTGATCGTTATAGTGGCATCTGCCTGTACACCAGGAACACCTCCGCCTAATTCTTCAGGGATTAAAACAGCGTCAATGGTGTGGATGATACCATTTGTGCCTTCAATATCAGCTACCTGAACCACAGCTACACCGTTAATGAGTACCGTTCCGTTCGAAACTTCAATCAGTATTTCTTCTCCATTATTTAATGTGGCTACAGTTTGTGATTCCTGCAGGTCTCCGGAGCCAACTGCAGCGTCCAAAACATGATACAGCAGCGTATTGGTTACTTCTTCATCTGATAGTCCAGCCAATACTTGTGAGATCTCTTCAAAAGCTTCGTTAGTGGGTGCAAATACTGTGTATTCCTGATCTGGATCAGAAAGTGCACCAGCAAGATTTTGATCTACTACCAACCCAGCTAATGTAGATAAGTCAAATCGCTTAACCACATTGTCAACAATATTTCCAAAGGAGTCAGGTAGTAATACGGTATCCACAGCGTGCATTACACCGTTTGCTGTTTGAACATCAGCGAGTATTACAGAAGCAGTTCCATTCACTGTAACTTCACCTTCAGAGGCTGTAATGAAAAGATTTTCGCCGGTAAGACTTGGAACAGCCTGTTCAGCATCTAATTCACCGGCTAAAATTTCAGCTCCGTCTATCACATGATAAGCTAAAATTTCAGATAGTTGTTCGCTTGTAAGCGATTCTACCACTTCAAGCCCTAGTGATTCAAATGCTGCATCATTCGGCGGAAAAAGTGTGAATGGTCCTAAGAATTTGAAGGTAGTTGTGAGTCCGGTTTCTTCAACTGCACCAAGCAAAATATCGAAACCTTCTGCTCCTCGGGCCACGTCTATAATGTTAGGCATTCCAAGCTCATTGCGGATTTCTGATGGAAGCAAAACTTCATCAATGGCGTGAATAACTCCATTTGATGCAACTACATCTGCCATTACCACAGATGTGGATGAATTTACGAGTACTTCTGATCCCTGACGTCTAAGAAGTATTCTTTCGCCAAGTAGTGTTTCAGCATCTTGTTGCTCGCTGATTTCATCTGATTGTACACTTCCTTCAAGAAGATGATAAGTCAGGATTGTTTCCAGCTGTGCATTTGTAAGGCTTTCAAGTACACCATCTGGAAGATTATTGAATGCTTCGTCAGTTGGCGCAAAGACAGTGAGCTCTTCCTGCGATAAAAACTCAGCAAGATCAAGATCGGCAGCAGCTTCCAGAAGTATGGTAAAATCACCGGCTTCCTGAGCGGTTTCTACAATATTGAGATCAGTTGCAGGATCATCAATATCACTTACGGGGTCATCATCACTGCAAGCGCTAAGTGCAAAAATAAGTGCAAGCGGTAATAGAAGTACTTTTGATAATCCTTTTATTGGATTTGTTAAATAGTTCATTTTATAAATAATTGGGGTTAAGAATTGATTAAGTCATTTAACTGAATTATGATCACCAAACTTCACAATTGTTCAAATCGTTTCAATTATTTATCTCTTGAGTAATTTTAATCACAAAAAAGAAACTTGCTGCCAGAATATGATTAAGGAAGTTGATTGTTGCACAATAGATTAGCTATCCGAAATAGATTTACGGAAAAAAATTATACCAAAACAAAAAAAGGGAATGCCTTTTAGACATTCCCTTGGATATAAGTTTAAATTATAGAAGTGTTGTAATTACTCAGCAGGAGCGCCGCCGCCCAAATCTTCTG
This sequence comes from Balneolaceae bacterium, assembly GCA_007126675.1. Taxonomy (GTDB): domain Bacteria; phylum Bacteroidota; class Rhodothermia; order Balneolales; family Balneolaceae; genus SLAU01. The sequence goes on along the minus strand of SLAU01000282.1, from coordinate 6,384 downwards.
GCAGTAGCACGGTATCAACGATGTGAACCACACCATTTGTTCCGATAACATCAGCAATTTGTACTGTTGATGACTCATTAATCAGCACAGTACCGTCGACAAACTCTACAAGTACTTCTTCATCATTGTTTAAAGTTTGAACTAATTGTGATTCACCAAGATCACCTGACTCAACAGTCATATCTAATACATGATAAAGAAGCGTTTCACTTACTTCTTCATCAGTTAGTCCGTCAAGTTCAGCAGAAATGGCGTCAAATGCATCGTTAGTAGGAGCAAACAGCGTTAAATCTGCCGTTTCGTCTTCAAACACATCTGTTAAATTCTGTTCTTCAAGCAAACCTGCGAGTGTTGAGAGATTATAGTTTTTTGTCAAATTATCAGCAATAGTTCCGAATGAATCTGGAAGCAATACATTATCTATCGCATGTATGGTTCCGTTTTCTGCTTCAACATCTGCCATAATTACATTTGTTGATGCGTTCACTGTTACTTCATTATTATCAATGGTAACAAACATATTATCACCAGCCAGAGTCAGAAGAGTGTTCTGAGTATCAAATGTATCAGAGGTCCCATCAGTAGCAACCACATGGTATAATAATACTTCAGTAAGTTCATCTGCTGAGAGTGCTTCTACATTTTCAATTCCAAATTCTGCAAATGCATCATCAGTTGGGGCAAATACAGTTGTTGGTCTATCATATTTTAATGTAGTACTTAAACCTGTTTCTTCTACAGCTGTTGTAAGAATCTCAAAATCTCCTGCTTCCCGGGCTACATCCATAATGTTAGCAACATCCAGTTCATTTCTGATGGCGGAAGGAAGCAAAACTTCATCTAGCCGGTGTATAAATCCATTTGACGCTGCCAGGTCTGCTTCTTCTACACTTGCTGAAGCGTTGATCGAAATAAAATCTCCGTTCCGTACGATCAGTAAAAGTTCGCCAAGGATTGTTTCAGCATCCTGTCGGTCAGTTATTTCTGCTGATTCAACGCTACCGGAAATCACATGGAACAATATGATCTGTTCAATTTGATCTTCTGAGAGATTGTCTAAAAGACCATCTGGCAGATCCAAAAATGCTTGATTACTGGGCGCAAAGAGAGTCACATCTTCATCTTCAAATGCGTCTTCAAGTCCAACTTCTGATACAAGATCAACAAAAATTGAATACTGACCTGTTTGTGCTGCAGTTTCCAGAACGTTAAGCCCTGGGCCATCAGGTTCATCAGCCGAAACCGGGTCATCATCGCTGCATGCCGATAATGCAAACATTAGAGCGATCGGTAAGACGAATAGTATTGAAAAATTTCTGAATAGATTATTTTTTTTCATCATTCTGTCTGTTGTTTGGGGTTAATTAATTTTAACATCAAATTACTTACCTCATAACAAAATGAAACTGAAAAAGTTTCAGGTTAGAATTTTAAAAAAAGTAAAAGTTATAAAACTAAAATTATATAGCTTTAGATATTCTGTTTATCAAGGCTTCGGTAATAGAATAGTTTTTCACTTCCGAGATAGGCTCTATCCAGATAGTTTTATAACCGGAATGATCAGCGGTTCGGAATAGGTCATACAAAACACTTGCTAAATGATTAAAATCTCCCTGAAAATGAAGAATATTTGCAGAATCAACGGGTAGAAATTTGTCAGAATGAAGAATATAAAAATTGTTATTATCCTGAATAATTACATCATTATTTTCAAGCCATTTTACTGTCGCTTTAGGTTTGTAATGTGAATACCGTGTGCCCGGACTTTTCTTAGAACTATCAGTGTCAGAAGCAATACTTATGTCAGTTGTAAGAACCTCAGATATCTCTTCTTTTGAAACAGAACCCGGTCTTAGTATTGAATAAGGTTTGAGTGACAGATCCAGCACGGTTGATTCTATCCCGATTTTCGTAGAACCGCCATCCAGAAAGGGAATTTTATTGCCGTAGTCTTCCGTAATATGTTCCGGCTTTGTGGGGCTGGGTTTGCCGGAAAGATTTGCACTTGGGGCAGTTAAGGGCCCGCTTTGTGAGATTAATTCTAAAGCTATAGGGTGATCAGGTACTCGAACTGCAACTGTATCTAAGCCTGCGGTAACCGCATCCAGTACTGTTTCTTTCTTTTTTAAAACCATTGTGAGAGGACCCGGCCAAAAATGTTCAGCAAGCTTAAATGCATCTTCCGGAATATCTTTTGCGAGCATTGTTAATTGATCGACAGAAGAAAGGTGAACGATTAAAGGATTATCCTGTGGGCGCCCCTTAATTTTAAACGTTTTTTGTATTGCTCTCAGATTCGCAGCATCAGCTGCCAGACCATAAACTGTTTCCGTCGGCATAGCAACAACACCGCCGGATTTGATGATTTCTATTGCCTGTTTAATGGTTACTTTCATGCATACTGTATCTCATTAACTGCCTGAAAAGCTGTAAGTTTTGAAAGATAACTCTTTGCATCAAAAGGAGTTTGCAAATCATGTATCACAAGAGTTACGGTATTGTTTTTCTGGATCACTTCAAATTTATGAGCTTCATTTTCCCTGATATCTTTAAGCAGAGTCTGAAAATATCCTGAATCATAAAATTGCTTTCCGAGAAGAGAGTCATTCTTAGGAAATTGAAGCCAAACCCTGTTTGACCTTATCGTCACTTTTTTAACCAACAAGCGCGAGGCAATCAATTTAATTTCGGTGGCAAGCTTCAGATTTAACGCCTCATCCGGCAGTTTGCCAAAGCGGTCCTGTAACTCTTCTTCCCAGCTTTGAATCTGATCCATCGTATCAGCTTCAGATAACTTCCTGTAGAGATTAAGACGCTCCACATTATCGGTGACGTAACTGTTATCCAGATAAGCTGAATAGTCGAACTCAACTTGTGTGTCGGGATAATCAATAGGTTTCTTTTCGCCTTCGAACATGGAGCTGAATTCGGTTTCTTTTAGCTCGCGTACGGCATCATCCAAAATCTTTGTATACAATTCAAACCCGATATCATTGATAAATCCGCTTTGCTCGGCACCTAAAATATCACCGGCGCCCCTGATGTCAAGGTCACGCATTGCAATATTGAATCCGGATCCAAGATCTGAAAATTCTTCAAGAGCCATCAGCCTTTTACGGGCATCCGATGAAAGCTGCCGCACATCAGGTGTGATAAGGTAACAAAATGCTTTTCTGTTTGATCGTCCAACACGCCCGCGCAACTGGTGCAGCTCCGATAAACCGAACCGGTTTGCATTATTGATGATGATCGTATTCGCATTAGAGATATCAATTCCGTTCTCTACAATATTTGTAGACACGATAACGTCAAATTTATGCTGATAAAAATCCCGAATAATTTTTTCGAGTTTTGAAGCTGACATTTGACCGTGTGCTGTCATCACCCTTACATCGGGTACCAGTTCACGAATCATCTCAGCAACTTCTTCAATATTTTTCACCCTGTTATTGATAAAGAAAACCTGTCCGCCTCTCGAAATTTCCTGGATAATTGCATCGCGGATCAAATTCGGATCAAAGCTGTGAATTTCTGTATATACCGGCTGACGGTTTTGCGGCGGAGTATTAATGATGCTTAAATCTCTTGCACCCATTAAGGAATATTGCAGAGTTCGCGGAATGGGAGTGGCAGTCATTGTCAGTACATCCACCGAAGCTCTGAATTTTTTTAGCTTTTCTTTTACAGATACACCAAAGCGCTGCTCTTCATCAATAACCAGTAACCCAAGATCTTTAAACTCCACATCTTTTGATACAATTCTGTGAGTTCCGATTAAGATATCTACTTTGCCGGCTTTCAAGTCTTTGATTACTTTTTTTTGCTCGGCGGCTGTTCTGAACCGGGAAAGAGATTCTATCACAACCGGAAATTCTTTCATTCTCTCTTTAAACGTTTTGGAATGCTGATCGGCCAGTATGGTAGTAGGCACCAGCACTGCAACTTGTTTCTGTTCCATCACTGCTTTGAATGCTGCTCGTATGGATACTTCTGTTTTACCAAAACCTACATCACCACAGATCAGCCTGTCCATTGGCTGTTCAGCTTCCAGATCCTTCTTTACGGCTTTAATCGTATCCAGCTGATCCGGTGTTTCCTCATATTCAAAGCGCGCCTCCATTTCTGTTTGCCAGGAAGTGTCGGGCTGAAAAGCATGTGCTTTTTGTGATTTACGCTTGGCATATAGAGTAATCAGCTCACGGGCTATATCTTTTACCTTTTTCCTGGTAGCCGCTTTTTTGCGTGCCCATTCACCTGAACCAAGTTTTGTAATCCGGGGCTGCTTACCCTCTTTGCCTGAATATTTTTGGAGTTTATGCAGGCTCGATACGTTTACATAAAGAATGGAATCATCTTTATACCTCAGAACTGCTGTTTCCTGCAGGGTATTTCGAACTTTTACTTTCTTGAATCCGGCAAACTTTGCAATTCCATAATCTACATGAACTACGTAATCACCAACGTTCAGATCTTTCAATTCTTTGAGAGAGATACCGCCTCTGACTTTCTTCTGCCTGATTTTCGGCCGGTGATAACGATTAAAAATCTGGTGATCAGTTAAGATGGCTAACTTTGGCCGGTTCAAAATGAACCCGCTGTTCAGACTTAAAATGGCAAGTTGGTAATTAAACTCAGCAGACGGTTCTCCCAGGAGTTCGTCAAATCGTTCGAGCTGATTTTCGTGCTCACAAAACAGTATAGTTTTAAAACCTTCACTGCTTTTTTCAGTGATAAAATCTCTCAACAGTTTAAAACTTCCATTAAATGAAGGATGAGGTGTGGAATCAAGTTTAACCTCATCACCGGATTTCATCTTGTCACTAAACGGGCCTGAAGTTAACAGCGAAAACTTTTCTAATTGTGATCTCCATTCTTCAACAGTTAAATACTCATGTTCAGGAGGAGGTAACTCTTCTGAACTTTTACTTTTTGTGTTGAATGATTCAGTGGCTTCTTCGAAAAACTCTTCAATTCTTCCTCTCAGGTTGTCTGATTCTTCAAGTACAATTACCGAATTCTCCGGAAGATAGGAGAGAAGACTTTCTTTTTTTCCGTTATTCGAAAAATTGATATTTGGTACAAGCCGTGTTTCATTCAAAAAAGAAACAGATCGCTGTGAATCGGGATCAAACTCACGAATGGTATCAATTTCATCTCCAAAAAATTCAATGCGCACCGGGTAATTGCCCGAGAAGGGATAGATATCAAAAATACCGCCTCTGATAGCATACTCACCGGGTGTGCCTACAAACCTCCCGGCTTCATACCCCTGGTCAGATAATTGCTCTGCCAGATTATCCGGAGAAATGGTTTGTCCTTTTTCCAGCAAGATGGATGATTTATTAAACACCTCAGCGGGAACAAGCTTTTCAATGATTGCATCCACTGATGCAGATACGAAAAAACGGTCGCTTTTCACTATTTCATCAAGAACTTCAGATCTTTGCACCATTACGGACAGATCTGGAATTCTTTGATCATCATAAGGCTTACGCCGTGTTGAAGGGAAATAATTCACTCCGCTTGATTTTAGCTGCTGAAGGTCTGAAGCAACGGCAGCCGCTCTTTCATCATCAGAGGTGATAAACAACACGGATCCGGAAAAATTCTGAAGCTTTTTAAACAAAAAAGAAAGGGATGAGCCCGTGAAACCATTCAGATGGAGATTCTCTCTTTTTTTTATCTGTTCTTTAATTGTTTGAAGCGGCAGTTCTTCGACAACCGCTTTTTGTATACGTTCAATCATCATTTTATTTAAAAAGCATTCTATATCCGGACCCGGATAATATGAAGTGGTAAAAGATATTTATCAATTCACCAAAATCAACTATGGAATAAAGGTGAGCTGGTTATAAATCGTTCATTGATAAACCCTATGAAAAGCAGCGCGATTCCGCCAATCAGAAAACCTGCATAGAGATCTTTATAATCAAGGTAAATGATCTCTTCTATTTCGGTTCTTTCAAGTTCATCAATATCTCTATAAATCTCAGAAAGTTCTTCTGTGGTTGTTGCTCTGTAATACTGTCCGCCGGTCATATCTGCAATTTTTTTCAGCATTTCTTCATCAATGTGGACCGGCACATTCTGATATCGCCTGCCAAAAACGGGGTCATCGATAGGGTACGGTGCCGTTCCCCGGGTACCGATACCCATTGTGTATATTCTGATTCCATATGCAGCTGCCAGTTCACCTGCTGTAATGGGATCAATTTCACCTGCATTATTCATACCATCCGTGAGCAGTATTATCACACGGCTTTCAGCTTCACTGTCTCTGAGCCGGTTTATTGAAGTTGCAATTCCGATACCGATTGCGGTTCCGTCGCGTACCATCCCGATATCAACGGTTTCAAGAAGCTCCAAAGCAAGCCTGTGATCGAT
>SLAU01000383.1 GCA_007126675.1 Balneolaceae bacterium | reverse complement strand
CTGCCAGCAGACTTACGCGGCCGAATATAAACAGGATTGATTTTATTTATGCAAAAGATGAAAGCCAATTGTTTCAAAAGTTTGCAAGGGGAGAAATTGACTGGATCCCGGAAATCGGGCCTGAAATAGCCAAAAATGTTTCCGATACAACATATAATTTAATACCGGTTTACCAGGATCGTTACCGAATAAACAGTTCTTCATCCTATCGAAATACTTTTATCCATTTAAATGATAATTTTAGAGGGAATCTGCATTGGTTAAAAAATAGACTAAACGAATTTGGCGAAGACAATTATGAGTTGCGTGGCAGCTATACAATCAATGAACTTTCTGTTCCTGATGATGAACTTGGTGAACCCGATTCAGCCTATATGATCAGCTTTAGTGAGGATTATTTGGTGAGAAGCTTTTTATCAAGAGTTCGTAGTAATTATCTTCAGCCGGATGCTGAAATGCGTTTTTTTGATACAAGAGTTGCCGACTCAAGAACAGCTATCTACACCAAACAAAGTGATTCCTTTCACAATTCTTACATCGATTTAAACCAAGATTACTGGATAAAAATTAATTCACGCATCATACAGCTTTATCATCCGCACATAAGTGGGATGAACGATAATTTGGTGCCCTGGAAATTATTTATTGAGCACATCCGGGTTAAATCAGATGAATCACGCTCTATATGAAATTCTCAATTATAGCCAATCCCGAAAGGTATGCTATCAGGGATCCATTTACAGAAACCCTGATCTGGTGTGATCAAAATAGTCACCACCTGTTTATTCCGGAATCGTTAAAAAAACTAATCCCGGTCAGTGTTTCTCCTGAAAGTTATACCCTTCTCCGAAATGAAGAAGATTGTGCATCAGAATCTGATTTGGTTGTTGCAATTGGGGGAGATGGAACGATGCTTCATACAGCCCAAATCATTAAAAATACGAACATACCGGTTTTAGGAATTAATACAGGAAAACTGGGATTTATGGCTAATGTGCAGCCTAATGACGTAAATAGTGCTTTAAGTACAATTGTTGAGGGTAAACATAAAACAGAAAAAAGATCTTTTCTCAAAGCATCAACAAAGAATACCGAATTCCATGCTTTGAATGAGTTTTTATTCAGCAGAAAAGGATCAACATCCCTGGTAACACTCACTGCATATTATGATGATCAATTACTAAATCGGTTTTGGTCAGATGGGTTAATCATTTCAACCCCAACCGGATCAACAGCATATAATCTTTCAGCAGGCGGCCCAATAGTAATGCCGGGAACTCCGGTTATGGTAATTACCCCCATTAATCCTCATACACTTACCACACGGCCATTGGTGGTACCCTCAAACAGAGAACTGAAAATCAAGGTAGAAGATGATTCAGAACACATCATTTTCTCGTATGATGGCAAATCAGTTGATGAAAATATTTCTGAAGTTAGTATTACTCAAAGTGATGCATTCATAAATCTTGTGCAGCTGCCGGACCAAAGCTACTTTAAAACACTTCGTGATAAATTGATGTGGGGGGCGGATAATCGAGAGAAGAAGTAATAAAAGTCGTATTTTATAACAACCGCTAATCGTAATTAAAAAACAAGAAAAATACTATGAAAGTAACCGTAGTTGGCGCCGGGGGTAATGTTGGTTCAACAGTTGCCCTCTCCATTGCACAGCGCGATTTTGCGAAAGAAGTTGTAATGGTAGACATCGAAAAAAAAGAGGACGACAAAACATTTTATCCATCCAAAGGACGAGCTCTTGATCAATGGGAATCATCACCTATTTATGGGTTTGACACATACCTGAATGGTACCGTTGATTATAAAGATACCGCAAACTCTGACGTTTGTGTAATCACTGCCGGGGTTCCAAGAAGGCCGGGAATGAGCCGTGATGATCTTCTCGAAATTAACGCTAAAATCGTTGATTCAGTTACCAAACAATTAATTGAACACTCACCCGATACCATTATAATTGTTGTATCAAATCCGCTGGACGTTATGACTTATGTCTCATACGCTGCAAGCGGCCTCGATAAAAACAAAGTAATGGGAATGGCCGGAATATTAGATACAGCCAGATATCGAGCATTTCTTGCTGAAGAGCTGAATGTATCACCTAAGGATATTCAGGCTTTACTAATGGGCGGGCATGGTGATACCATGGTTCCGTTGCCGCGTTATACAACTGTTGCGGGTATTCCAGTGACACAATTAATCTCAACAGATAAATTGGATGCCATTGTAGAACGTACCAAAAAAGGTGGTGGTGAATTAGTAGGGTTGATGGGTACTTCAGCCTGGTATGCACCGGGTGCTGCATCTGCGCAAATGGTAGAAGCGATCATGCTTGATCAAAACCGCATTTTCCCATGTGCTGCTAAGCTCACAGGTGAGTATGGAATTAACGATCTTTTTATCGGAGTGCCCGTAAAACTGGGGCACGGCGGTATAAAAGAAATAATTGAGGTTGATTTAAACAAAGAAGAACAAGATCTTTTAAAAGATTCAGCTTCAGCTGTTCGTTCAACTATGGACGACTTCCACAAGCTGATGAATAAATAAACCGCAAATAAACTGAAGACTGGTTCTTCACTACTTGCAATTTTAAAAACCCCGTTCAGTTTAAACTGACGGGGTTTTTTATTTTCAGCCATTAAACTTTTGTAACAATCTCTACAAAAATGGCTCTAATTCTTAAGATAGACACTGCTATAATCATAAATATTTTCTAATCCGTATAACTCTATGAAAAGCAGCGTTTTTTTGATATCGTTGACATAGTACAACTAAAGAAAAACCACCATGATAGGGTACAGTGAAGTCATACAAACAATGGCGGCCATGATGATCTTCTCGATCATACTGATGAACGCCAATTATATGATTCAAAGAAATACAACCATGCAAATTCAAGGTGAATTAGAGCAGGAAGTAATTTCTTTAGGACAGGAGATTATTGAAGAAGCCCGTTCAAAAAGTTTTGACCAGGTTACAATAAACGCTGCGGCACCTCCGGTAAATATACCGGGTGATTTTACAGCTCCAGGAAATCTTGGGCCTGACGCAGGTGAAACTCAGCGAACATTGTTTAATGACTTTGATGATTATAATGGCTGGGAAGAGATAGTAACAACCTCGCATGGCGACTTTAGTCTGCGCTCTGAAGTTTTTTATGTGGATCCCAACACATTTGAACAGACATTGACCAGATCAACGTTTAAAAAAATTGTTGTAACTGTTGAAAGTGAGTATCTAAGAAGTGGCGGAGAACCGAGGCAATACAGGCTCGAATTTATAAGAAATTACTATGCGGATTAATTGATGATGGAGATTTTGAAATGAACCTTGGTTTAATCACAAGTTATATAATTGCCGCCCTTCTGCTCCTGAGTATACTGGCAATGAATCTAAATGTACAGAACAGCAGTGCTGAACTGACTATTACACAAATGACGAAAAATCGTCTCATGAATATTACGACTATGCTGAATGATGACCTTCCGAACATGGGATATGATGTTGATAAATCATCCCAGGAAAGTATGGGCTCCATTCTTTTAGATGCAGATGATAACCGAATTGAATTTTACAGAAACATTCAGAGCGATCTCACAAAAGACCCTGACAGGGTAATTTGGGAATTATTGGACGAGTCTCCCCCAAATGCAAATAATCTTAATGTTAAAACTTTAATACGGGTCGTAATTGACGGAAATACAGGTGTACCGGATACAACTCACATAAGAAGCGGAGTTACACACTTTGAATTACGTTATTATAATACTGTTGGAAGTATACTAACTGACAATATGCCTTCTCCTGTTACTATCGGAGATGTAAAACAAATTCATTTACGTCTTGAATTACAAGCGGATGAAAAGCTGTATAACCGGGCCTCCAGTGATGGGCGTTATGTTCGGTCGGTATGGGAAAAACGTTATACCCCACCAAATTTACAATTCAATTAAAATAAATAGGTGAACTATTATGGGACGAGCAATGATCATAATCTGCTTTGGAGTATTAGTAGCCCTTGGCTTTGTGGCACACAGTACCTCCATGACAGGAAAGATGCTTAACCAAGAAACAGTAGATTACGCAGAATATACCATGGCAAAAAATGCAGCTCATACTGCTATTCAAATGGCTATGCAGGAAATTAATCAGGATGATGACTGGCCTAATAATCATGACCAAAGTAATCCCTGGGTAAACGAAATACAGGGAGTTGAAGTTGCTTTATATACAGATTACATTCAGGATACAGCAGACTTTTGGGAGCCGGATTCATTGTGGCTTTATTCAAATGCCAAATACAAGAGTGAAGTTGTTCAGGTCAGAAGCCTGTATCTGAAACAAAAGTTTAGTGCACTTGTGCCTGATTTTAAATCGGCCCTTGGTGTTGCTGCGGATCCTGACAATTTCACATTTAGTATGGGTGGCAACGCAAGCATTACCGGTGATGCACCTGCAGGCAGCGGATGTGAAGACATGCCCGGAATTACAACACTACCAGGTTCTGAAGGAAATTTTGATGGGTATAGTGGAAGCTCTGAAATTATTGGTGATCCTAAAATAGATCCTGATCCGGACTTCTCATACCAGCCTACTGATGAACTGATTGCGCGTTTGGCTAACTCACCTTTAACTCAATATATCTCCGGTAATTATAAAGGAACTTTGGGTACTCAAGAGAGCCCGGGGGTATTTTTTGTGGAAGATCAGGCACGCCTTTCAGGTGGTATAGATGAAGGTTATGGTATTTTGGTTATTCGCTCTAGTGGTGAGCTTGAGTATGAAGATGGTTCATTGGATATTGCCGGTAACTTCACGTTTAACGGTCTGGTTATATTTGAAAATGCATATAATTTTAATGCAAGAGGTACACCTTCCATTAACGGTACTGTTCTTGTAGGTCACACCGAAGACTATGATGGCATGGATAAAATTGATATTGACTTAAGTGGTACTATCAATCTTAACTACGACTGCCGTGGTGAAAATTATGCAAAAATGGCTGCTGCAAATGCTATCGAGCAAAATTTATACACCCGTGTGGTTTCAACCGAGAATATTCGATATCCGGCAAACCAGTCATCAGATGAAAACAGTTCAATTCTTGATCTGATTCAAAATCTATTTTAACCTCAGGTTGCTCAATTTTAATTGATGAACTGACAAGGCGTATGGGGCTGTTTTGGAGCCTCATTCCGCTTTGATCACCGTCGGGGCCATAAATCGGATCATCTGCAATTGGGTATCCGGCGGTTTTCAGATGAAGGCGTATTTGATGAGTTCTCCCCGTTTTAGGTATTGCTTTAACAATTGAATACCCTTTCAGCCTGTCCACCACTTCTATTTCAGTAACAGCTTCCCTGGCATCAGGGCCCGTACCGCACTCAAATACAAAACCTTTCTTTCTTTTTATAGGTTTATCAATTCTGAAATTTTTTTCTACTTCTCCGCAAACAAGTGCCAGATACTCTTTTCTGACCTTTCCCTCTTTAAAAAGGCTCTGCAAAATCGCCACCGTTTCCTTATTCCTGCCAAACAACATCACTCCACTCGTAACCGAATCCAGGCGATGAACTATTTTTGCATCCGTATAACCCATTTCGTGCAATATACTGTGAACAGTATTTTTGTAGTATCGGCCTCCCTGATGAACAGGCATGGGCGCCG
>SLAU01000374.1 GCA_007126675.1 Balneolaceae bacterium | reverse complement strand
TCATGCTTGCGGCTCATCTTTTGCATGAAGATGGAAAGAATTGAATCAATAGGTGAGTATAACATGCCAAAGAATAACAGCCCTGCATAAACACTCATCTGCTCCATGAAAAATGCATCATACAAAGCCGGCACCTGAAGAAAGATCGATAACAAACCAAACATCACTCCTGTATGCAGAATGCTGATGGTCATATTTTTAACTATATGTTTCTTTTTGTAATGACCAATTTCATGCGCCAGTACAGCAACAAGCTCTTCAGTAGTATGATTTTCAATCAAAGTATCAAAAAGAGCGATTCGTTTATTTTTGCCGAAACCGGTAAAAAAAGCATTGGATTTGGATGACCGCTTTGAGCCGTCCATCACATATATACCCTGAAGCGGGAAATCTACTTTATCAGCATACTCTTCGATCGCCTGCCGCAGTTCGCCATCTTCAAGCGGTTCAAATTTGTTAAACAGGGGCATAATCCATGTTGGAGCTATGTATTGCATCACCAAAGTAAATGCCGTAATGGCAAGCCATGCATAAACCCAGGCCCAGGTACCGCCGTAAACAAAAAATGCGATAATCCCTGCCAGCAGCGGACCACCAATAATCACGGTTAGCAGAAGCCCTTTAATCCTGTCCATCACAAATGTTTTCGCATCCGTTTTGTTAAATCCAAAGCGCTCTTCAATAACAAATGTTGAATAAATACTGAAGGGCATAGAAATAATCATTTTTGCAATAATCAGCGCCCCGATAAATATTAAACCGGTAATGATCTCGCCATACCCAAAACCTCGGGCCCACTGATCAAGCCAGTTAAACCCTCCTGCAAACCAAAATACCAGAAGCAACAGCAGATCAAACGTACCCGTAATAAAACCAAACTTTGTATTTACCCGGGTGTATTCCTGCGAGCGGCCATAGGTTTGCTCATCATAGACGTCTTCAAACTCTGCGGGCAGCTCTTTGGTAAGAGATTTAAGGTTCAGGCGATTGGAAATAATACCGAGTACAAAATCGATCAGAATTGCCCCAAGTATAATGATGATAAAAATATTCATAATGTGTTTTGTCGGCTAATATATTCCCGGAATAGTTTTAAAATTGTATTCGTTATAACTCTGTATTTATAGCGTTTTGACCGGGTTGAATCATATCTGATATCAAAAAAGAAATTCTACTGCTGATTTTCCTGGTTAGAAATTCTTTATTATAAAATGCTAACTATCAATTACGAGTAGCTAAAAATACAGCTATATAACCTCCAAAAGCTATTTTTTTATGTTATTAATGATGATCAATATGATATAATCATCAACCCGGCATTGACGCAAGCATTTACCTTTATAAAAATCATCTTTATTATAAAGCACGGTATTACAATTATCCTATTAAGTACATACTACAATCGTTATGAGAAAAATAGCGTTTACAAATCAAAAAGGAGGGGTGGGCAAAACCACAACTACAGTCAATACAGGGGCAGGCCTTGCTAATCTTGGTTTTAAGGTATTACTGATAGATATGGATCCCCAGGCAAACCTTACGTATTCCTTAAAATCTCACACAAGCAAGATTTCAAAGAATGTCTACCATCTGTTAAAGGGAAATGCTACTATCGATGAGATTTTGATGAAACACAGTTCTTTCGATATTCTTCCCGCATCACTTGAACTGTCAGGTGCTGAAATGGAATTTATTAATATTCCCGCCAGAGAGATGCTGCTAAAAGATGCATTGGAAGAAATTGAAGATGAGTATGATTTTGTACTTATCGATTGTCCTCCAAATCTTGGAATCCTGACACTAAATGCGTTCACTGCCGCAGATGAGTTAATTATTGTGCTGCAGTCAGAGTACCTGGCCCTGCACGGCCTGTCAAAACTCATGGAAGTTATTAAGGTTGTTCAGAAAAGGCTGAATAAAAAATTAACTGTAAGAGGGATTGTTTGCACGCTTTATGACGGACGGAAGAATCTTAATCGCGAAGTTGTAGGCCATATTCGGGATTATTTTGGAGCCAAAGTATTTAATACCGTGATCAGAGATAACGTAGCATTAGCTGAGGCACCGAGCCACCATAAAACTATTTTTGAGTACGACGATAGCGGTCATGGTGCAGAAGATTATCAAAACTTATCAAAGGAAATCATTTATTCTAATTAAGTATTATGGGCAAAAAGAAAAGTTTAGGACATTCTCCATTTGAGGCTTTAAATAAAGCAACCTCAGAAGTTTCTGGATCAGCAGAGGAAATTGAAGTGCACGAAACTCCGGTTCCAGAGGGACCTGAAAAAAATTTAGAGAGCATTGATAAATCCAATTTGGATGATCTTATCTCCACGCTTTTAGTACAGCGGGAAGCAACTGTTTCATCTTTAATGAGTTCAAAAAAAGAGAACAATAGTAACGAGGATGACAAACCTTTTCTCAGCAAAATGAAAGAGTATTCTCTTGCAATAAAGGACAGCTACTCAGCGGGTTTAATGGAGAAGTTTGATAAGTATATTTCATCTAAGTAGTTTTTCTCCTGGCTTCCGCACTTTATTTCATCATTATTTTAAGAAATTGCTATTTAATCAGTTACAAATCTTTGGGAGACATTCAAGCTGTCCCGAAAGCAATTTTAACCTGCTAATATTCAGAAAGCTCAACTTTGAAATAAATTTCTTCGGCTTTGAATCATAAGTTATAGCTCTTAGCTAATTCTTAGCTTCATATTTCTCTTGTACTTTTGAACGACCAAAAGTACGAAAAGTCGCCGGCTTGAATTTCTTCCGGCGGGATTTCCCTCCGGCTATGCGATGTAAAAAACAATGGTCCATGACACCTTGAGATTTTTAAAGCTTCTCACCGGTATGTTTTTTACAAGCATCGCATACACCGCAGTAAAACCAGACACCACCTTCAGAAATCACGATGCCGGAAATCTTTAATCCTTTTTATTACTCTAAGCCCGAATAAAGAAAAAATCGGCCTCTGATTCGTGGAGGCGGTAAGCAGAGCGGGGCGACGGAGACGTTTTGATAAATCATACCGGTGATTAATGTTTGCTTGGGAAAAACGTGATGGACCATTGATTTATCAGTCGAAGGAGAACCCCGCGATGTAGCCGCAGCGAATCAGCAGCCTTGATCTTTTGGTTACTTTAGTATCAAGACAAAAGTAACGCGATGTTTTTATCAAACTATGAACTATGAACTATGAGTATTAGCTACTAGTTAATTCTTGGCTGGCTAGCCACTATTGCTTTTTTAGCTTAATGCTTTCATAGCAGCTTTGTATCCTTCTTCGATAAGCTTTTCTGCTTCACCAGTATCTGCCATGTTGTAAACACCGAGCTCCGGCTGTATCAGAAGGGTTTTCTTATCTTCGATCTGCTCCTTAATCATATTGTCGAGTGCAATATCAAAGGTGTTGATCAGCACATCAACAATATTTTCGGGGCGCTTGTACTCGCGGTTCGTTGTTAGATCTACTCCGATTATCTCTTTTGCTCCCATCTCTCTGAGGGGTGAAATCGGCACATTTTCGCAAAGCACACCATCAACAAGCAGCATATCATTCCATTCAACCGGAGTGAAAATCCCTGGCAGACAAGTACTGGCCATTACCGCTTTGTAGAGAGGGCCTTCGTTCAATACCACTTTTTTACCTGTAGTTATATCCGTTGCGATCATGCACAGTGGAATTTCTGCCTCCTCAATCTTCACTTTACCAAGTTGGTCAAGTATCACTTTTCCAAGGCGTTCGTTGCTCAGTAGTCCCATCTTTGACAGTTTAAAACCGCTAATGTCAAGCCAGTCTAAATCTTTGGCGATCTCTTCGAGCTCGTGAACCGGGGTTCCGAATGCTATGTGCGATGCCACAAACGCACCGATACTGGTTCCGGACAGATAACCGGGGTTGATCCCTTTTTCTTCAAGTGCTTTCAATACACCAACATGAGCAGCCCCGAGTGCCGCCCCACCGCCAAGCGCAAGCCCTGGGTTAGTAAATCTATTTTTCCACATAGTATCCTTTATTGAGATTCCGGTTTTTTGTGAAAATAGTGAAGTATCTTTAAATGTTTCGGTAAATATTGTATCAGTCGGTTTAACAGTTTCTATTTTATAACTGATGATCCGTTACTAACTTCCAGCCGAAAATAACGAAAACCAACCGTCAGCAGATGATCAGACAAGCAGTTGCCATTAAACTACTCTTTATTCTTTTTTTAGTACCCGCAACCCTTTTTGCCCAGGAACAGACTGAACGGACTCCGGAATTTGGTGAAGATATCCGCTTCCCCGCACTGCCTTATTACAGCTATGGATCTGGACTGGGTTGGACCACACCCGACAGCACCTTTCGCCTGAACCTGCGATTCAGAATGCAGAGCAGGGCTTCGTATGTTGAAAATCCCGATGGAGATGATAGCGTGGATGCGGCTGTACGAAGACTCCGGTTACGATTTGACGGGTTTGTGGGTGATCCTCGCTTTACCTATGCCATTCAGCTCTCATTTGCGCCGGGAGATGTGGGCACTTTAAGTGAAGGTGAAAACCTGAATGTGATCCGCGATGCAGTAATGTTTTATCAGCCTGACGATCGCTGGAGCCTTGGGTTTGGGCAAACCAAACTGCCGGGCAACCGTCAGCGGTTTAACTCATCCGGTGCCCTGCAGTTAACCGACCGATCCATCAACAACGCACAGTTTAATATCGACAGGGATTTTGGAATTTTTGCCTACTATTTTGCCGCGCAGGAAAATCGTTTTTCCTACAATCTTAAAACTGCACTAAGTACCGGTGACGGACGAAACTGGACGCAGAACACCTCCACCCACATGGCTTACACCGGACGAGTTGAACTGTTTCCGCTGGGAGCTTTCCAAAATAACGGAATGCTTTTTGAAGGGGATCTGATTCGCGAGCCAACCCCAAAAGTACTGCTCGCCGGCACCTACCATTTTAATAATGGTGCCCAGCGATCTCGCGGACAACTTGGAGATTTGTTGTCGGAACGGCGCGATCTTACTGTAATCCATCTTGACGGTATGCTAAAGTACCGCGGCTGGGCGTTTCAGACAGCTTATATGTCCCGAATGGCTGATGATCCTGTTATTTTCACTGAGGAACCTGCGCGTCCTCAATATTACTTTGCCGGCAGCGGTTACGATCTGCAACTCAGTTATTTACTCCCGATAAATCTGGAACTGATCGGGCGTTATTCAAGCCAAACACCGGACAGCGATATCCGCGAATTTGAACCGGAACGCGAGCAGTTTACATTTGGCATTACCAAATATATCTGGGAGCATGCCCTTAAACTGCAAACTGAAGCTACCCAAACAAGAGATACATTTGCCAATGACTCCGGGCGCAACCACTGGTATCTGAGGTTCCAGGTGGAGATTGGAATATAATTTAATATTGAACTATCTTGGCATGAGCAATTGTTAGCAAATAACAAATCGAACAATAACAGTTAATTAACAGAGAATATGTTCAGAGCAAGTTCAGATAACCCTTTCGAAGGACCGCATCAAAAAAGCCGGCCTATTCGTGCAGGCACGGAGGTTTCAAACGCCGAAGGTGCTATCATCATGATTCATGGCCGGGGTGCAACAGCCGAAAGTATAATAACCCTTGCCAACGAACTGGATACTTCCGGTTTTCATCTTGTGGCTCCGCAGGCAACCGGATTTCAGTGGTACCCCCACTCTT
>SLAU01000329.1 GCA_007126675.1 Balneolaceae bacterium | reverse complement strand
CGATAAATGGATTTACCCTGCGCTCATCATGCCAGCCAAAAAAACTGTAGTCTTGTAAATCATCAGAATCAGATGAAGTATGAATTTCGTGCCTAAATCCGGCCGAAATGGTAGTACGGGGCAAAAACCGCCTCCATTCAACTCCCGCGTAAACCGATTCATTTCTGAAGTAATCAAAATAGTCATTACCGCCAAACAGGGCATTTAAACTGTTCATCAATGGGTGATATAAACCGGATGATAAACGCTGATCTGTTTGGTTCATGTAAGAGAATTCTGCAATAACTGGCCTGTTGTATGTGCCTTTTGTTAAACGCTGACGGGCTTCAAATCCATAGTCCCAATCTGAGCTGTTGAAATTGTAAGCAACACTTACCTCTCCGCGAAATCCTATCCTGTTCTGCAGGTATCTGTACCTTAACCCGGTTTTAAATCCATTTACCCTGTTGTAACTGTTTACAAAACCCAAACCAGACGAAATCCATGATCCCGAACCTATTCCAGCTGATTGCCCATCAGAATCGTCCTCCAGCATCCGCGCTAAAAACCCTTCTGGTTTAAATGCTTCCTCAAGCGTTTTAGTACTATCAATTGTTTCATATGCAACCTGCTCCTCAACGGTTAAGGGTATTCTTTCAAAATCCGGCTGAACCGTCTCCTTCTCCTGTTCATCGGCTGTATCCTTTTCAGTAAATATCCTGCTTTTCTCGTAGAGGGAATCAGGAACAGGAATATTAATCTTGTAATCAGAAATATGCGATGTCTGCCTGAAATTCATTGGCGGGAAACGCAAGCCTACAATTCCTATACGAATAGTGCCATCAATCCGCATATCAATCGGCAGCCAAAACTCACCGCCATAATTACTGAATTGCTGTTTGTACGCAAGATTAAACTCCTGGATGGGTGGCGGGAAGTTAACAACATCATTTGGCTTCAGGTCTACCTCAATCAAAGCATAATCGCGGCCAAGCACCCAAGCTGTGCCTTCAAAAAGTGGTTGCAGCCTGCGTCGCGGTTCTACTTCAATTTTATACAGTGGTTTCCCATCCATTTGAAGAGTTTCGAGGAGCCTGAACCTGTAATAAAGGGGAGCATCCGGGTGGGTGATTCCCATCATCCTGTATCCTGAAATTTCAATATTGTCATTGTAGAAATTGGGAAAGAAACTTACTCCGGCAAAATTCTGATCATCCCCGATATTAGAAGTTTGCCGCTTGTATAATTGTACCTCACGATGACCTCTTTCATGATCCCAATAGGCACGCGATCCGCTCTCAGATATCATAACAATGGTTGTATCGTTCGATAAAACCTGCCGGGTAAATGCTTCTGCCTCGTAAGATTTCAGGTTTGCACGCCAAAGCTTTTTCCGCTCTATAACAAGTTCCATGATCGACAATCCCGGATCTTGTTCTGTAACAACTACCTCATCCATTTCGGTAACAGAACGGTTAAGCTTAATTGCTAACTCCTCGCCGGGATCTTCAGTTATCGTAATTGTTTTTGTTTCGTAACCGATGAAACGAATTATTAGAGTAACCGGAAATGTATCTGCAGGAAGTGAGAAAACTCCTTCAGTATTTGTAATAGTACCGCGATATGTACCTTCAACCAATATTGTTGCTGATGGCAAAATCTCTCCTGTCTCTTCGTCAGACACGGTTCCGGTAATGGTTTGTGCTGAAATAGAGTAAGAGAATAGTAATGAAAGCAGTAGTGTAAAATATATCTTCATAGAACAGTCTTTGTTAATCAACGCCTGATATTCTACGAAGTTTCATAACATTCGTTGCAATTATTAAGGAGGAAAGAGTTCTGCCGGATTGATTGTGACAGCCAATTATTTATCTTCGAGTACTACAGCCGGTTCCAGGGGCTTTACAACTACTTCGTCGCTGGGTTCAAACAGCACTCTGTTATCGGTGTGTACAATATATCTCTCTGCCCCAAACTCAACATGGTAGGTAATATCGTGGCCTTTAAATTCTCTTGCAGCAATGATTCCAAGTCTTACCTCATCCGTTGTTCCGTTAGGTTTTTCGATTGTTAAATGCTCGGGACGAATGGAACAGGTTATATGCCCCCGGGCACGACAATTCAGCCTGATTTTGCCCAATTCCGTGTTCACGTAATCGTCACCTTCAACATCTGCTTCAAATATATTTGTTTTACCAAGAAATTGAGCAACAAATCTTGTTTTAGGCCTGTAATAAACCTCCTCAGGAGTGCCTATCTGCTCAATTCTTCCATTGTTCATCACTGCAACACGGTCTGCAAATGATAATGCCTCTTCCTGGTCATGAGTAACAAGAATTGCACTCATTTTCGCTTTTTTAATGATAGAACGCACTTCCTTTCTTGTGGTGGTTCGGAGCATTGCGTCCAGATTAGAAAAAGGTTCATCCAGCAGAATAAGGTCCGGTTCAGGGGCAATAGCACGTGCAAGAGCTACTCTCTGCTGCTGGCCTCCTGAAAGTTCGGAAGGACTTCTGTGTTTGTAATCCCCCATTCCTGTTCTGCATAAAACTTCTTCAGCAAAAACTTTACGTTTGTGGCGGGGCAAATCAGTCAGCCCAAATGCTACATTATCAAGTGCACTCATGTGCGGGAAAAGTGCATAATCCTGAAATACAAACCCGATGCCCCTGTCTTGGGGAGGAACATGGGTATCATTTGATGATAACACCCGGTTACTTAAAATAACTGCTCCATGGTCAGGCTTCTCAAAACCGGATATCAATCGAAGAGTTGTAGTTTTACCACACCCGCTTGGTCCCAGTAAAGCAAAAATCTCATCGTACCCTACAGTAAATGAGGCTTTATTTACTACAGGAACTCCCTTTTCAAACTCTTTTTGTATGTTATTTACAATCAGAAGCATTCTGCGACAACCTTATTTTACTATAAAAACCAAACAATCGTTATTTAAATTCAGTCTACATAAACTAAGGAATTTTTTCTTTTGATTAAATAGCAGACTTTTATTGACGTTTAACAAGAAACTATACATTGTATAGTCATATTTTTTTAAATTGAAGCAGATGGATACGTTAATTCTATCAATCACAAACAAAAACTTCACATGAAAAAATATATCATTTATACATTATGTGCACTACTTAGCCTGTTTGTTATTCAGGCTTGTGGTGAGGCTGAGGAGGAACCTGTTACCCAGGAACCAATAGAGCAGGAAGATCATGAAGCGATGATCCAGGAAGAGCTTGAAAGAATGCGACAGGATAGTATTGAACAAGCCCGAAAAGACAGTATAGCTGCTGCAGAAGAAAAAAGAAGATTTGAATTTACTGATGACGGCAGATATGTTGTACAAATAGAGTCATGGAGGTCTGAGGAAAAAGCTGAAAACCAGGCACAGAAATGGATAGATCGTGGTTACGATAAGGCATTTGTTGTTGAATATCGCAGTGAAGAAACTGGTGATATTTGGTACAGAGTTCGCATAGGACAGTTTGAAAATCGTGAGATGGCAGAGCGGTTTAAAACCGTTTTGGCTGAAGATTATGATACCGATTCATGGATTTCTGATCTCGAGTCAAAACCCTACGAGAGCTCAAAAACTGAAGACGAATAGCGTAAAACACCTAGACTATTATACCTAAATTACTAGTAATTAAGTCTTTGCGGAAGATTTGGGTTTTGCTATGGAGTGCATTTTCACTACATTTACCTTGCGCTCAAGTAGCGTCTCTCTTGATGAATAGTCAGGGCATCATGCCGGACAGGCGTGATGCCTTATTTATTTTTGCTCTTCGTGCTGAAACCTTTATCGATCATTTCTCGTAAAATCCTTTTCCGCAAACCAGTAGAATTCTATATTAAACCGGCACATTTCAATTACCTAATTCTATTATGCAATGAAAAATTTCACTGTTAATCAAAGAATAACCGCCGGATTTTATATCCTCGATTTAAAAGGCGAGCTCGACGCACACACAGCTTCCCAACTCGAGGATGCGCTTAAAAACCTCATCAACAAAAATCAAAACAACATCATTGTTAACTGCGAAAATCTTGAATATATAGCAAGTGCAGGGCTCGGTGTGTTTATGGCTTATATCGAGGATGTCAGAAGTATGGGAGGAGACATTAAGCTTACCAATATGAATGATAAGGTATATAATGTGTTTGACTTGTTAGGTTTTCCGGCACTTTATGATATCCTGGAAGATGAAAAAGATGCAGTTTCTAAGTTTTCTGAGAATAACGGATAATCTCTTTTTTTGGATAGTTTAACTACATATCACCTGACAATTCCGGCTACAACGCTGCGCCTTGCAGAGGTAAGAAGCTTTGTTGAAAAACACGGAAAAGAGCATGGATATTCTGCTGAACAAATGCATGATGTGCGACTTGCCGTAGACGAAGCTTTAACCAATATCATAAAACATGCTTATGAAAAGGACAGCACCAAAAAAATTGACATTGAGTTAGAGATAAACTCCGAAAAACTTTGTGTTACTCTTGCTGATACCGGCAAAGCATTCAAAGTGAGAGCACTTAAACAGCCAAACGTTTTGGAATATGCCCGGCAAAAAAAACGTGGAGGAATGGGGCTTTATCTTATTCATACATTAATGGACAGTGTGGATTACTACAGAAAAGAGGGAAAAAACGAAATCAGAATGTGCAAAAACCGGGGATAGTACTTTGCAGAACCAGAATATCTCAGATGAAAAGCGTTCTCGTTTTGAATTGACAACAGTTCTTGAAACGAGCCGGATGCTTATCGAGTCTAAGAGTTCTGACTTTATTCTGGACAATTTACTGCTAATCAGCATGGGTAAGCTGCTGATAACAAAAGCTGCAATTTTGTTAAAACAAACGGAAAGCAATCGCTACAAAGCAGTAAAAATAAAAGGAAAGTTTCCATTCAGTGAACAAAAGGAGATACATTTAGAAATTGGAGATGCTAATCTTCAAGAACCTTATTTCACCTCTGATAATATTGGCGGGCTGAACCTTGAACATGCTACTTTGTTTAACCTAAGAACCAGTAACCGGCACATCGGTTTTCTTGTTTTAGGCCAAAAAGCAACGAAAGAGCCACTGAATGAAAATGAACTTCAATTTATTGAAGGTTTATCGATAATCTCATCTGTTGCGATTGCAAACTCACAAATGTTTGATGAGTTAAAACAAACAAATCGCAATTTGGATCAGCGTATCCACGAATTGAATACGCTGTTTGACCTCTCAAAAGAATTTAACCTGTTGGTTGACCGCGAGAAGATTTCAAGGATTTTTAAATTCGCACTTCTTGGCCAGTTGTTTATACGCACCTTTTTCCTGATTTACAAAAGTGACAAGGAACTTGAACTACTTGCCGAAAGCAATCTTACCAGTAAGTTTACAACATCGAATATCAAATCAGTATTTGAAGCTGCTGATGATGTAACCATGGCAGATCAGGAACTTCAAGAGCAGATTCCTTTTTTGAAAAAAAATGAAATTTGTGCACTTGTTGAAATTACTATACAACAAGAAAAAGTCGCGGTTATTGGTGTCGGTAATCGTGCAAATAACAAGCCTCTAACCGAGTCTGATTTTAACTTCTTAAAATCACTGGCAAATCTTGCTGCCACATCCATACAAAAAACTTATTTACTGGAAGAAAGAATTGAAAAGGAGCGATTGGAAGAGGAACTCTCAATTGCAACAGCAATTCAGCAAGGCTTATTGCCAGACCCAATTCCTGAAATTAAAGGTGTTGATTTAGCAGGCAGCACCGT
>SLAU01000048.1 GCA_007126675.1 Balneolaceae bacterium | reverse complement strand
CTGTTTTGTAAAGCATGAAGTCCAGGTTGCACTCTATTCCCCTCCTTGTTCAAGCGCAGCTTGAATAGGAGCCTGCCCGACTACCGGCGGGAGGGGTGCAGGGGTGGGTACCCGTCACTAAAAAAAGAACAGTTATAAATTCCCGGACCCGGGTTTAACCGGATCCGGGGTTCGGGATCAACATCGCCCGGCTTGCAGGCCGGGCTTTGCAGGGTTTTCAGTTTTAGTTTGTTCCTGTTCTCCAGGTTAATGGTACATCCGAATCTGCCGCCGATACTCTTACATATCCCTGCATCTCCTGGTGGAGTGCCGAACAGAAAGCGGTGCAGTAGAATGGATAGATTCCGGTTCGCTTAGGCTCCCATTTCAGGGTCTTGGTCTGGCCGGGTGCTACAAGAATTTCAGCATTATTTGCGCCTTTAATCCCGATTCCGTGTACAACATCCCACTCCTGCTCCAGATTGGTGAGGTGGAAGTACACAGTGTCGCCCACGCGGATTCCTTCAATATTATCGGGACGGAAATGGCTTCTTGTTGAGCCCATGTACACCCGAACTACGTCTCCTTCGCGCTCTACGCGATTGTCGGCAATTCTGCGAAGTGCATATGGATGGTCATTGTCTTCCATTTCATAGATCTGTGCTACGTTATCTTTGATCTTGTCTGCACGGATCGACTGTGCGTAGTGCGGCTCACCGATCGTAGGGAAGTCGAGAAGCAGCTGCATACGGTCTCCAGAGATATCATAAAGCTGTGCCGGGTGGTTTTGCTTTGGCCCGGTAGGCAGATAGCGGTCTTTGGCAGTCTTTGTAAGGCCAACCATATAACGTGCATCCGGATTCTTGGTATCGCCGCCGGTAATCATCAGGTGACCGATTGAGTAGTAGGCATCGATTCTGTCAACAACTTCAAATGTATCGAGCGACCATTTCACGATCTCTGATGAGATGTATACGGAAGTGTATGCATATCCGCGTCCGTCAAACTCGGTGTGAAGAGGCCCGAGACCCGGATCTTCCACTTCGCCTGCAATCGTTGCATCATAGCTCAGGATAGGAATATTTTCCACATTTCCTTCATAGTCGCGGTTTTCGATCGCTTCAAGCATTCTGCTGAATGAGTGAACCGGGATCACTGTGGCAAGTTTACCACCAGCTGCGATATACTCTCCGGTTGGATCGATATCAACACCATGAGGTGATTTTGGAGTGGGGAGGAAGTAGATAAAGTCCTGCCCGTCTTCCGGTGTAAGTACGGTTACCTGGTCGTGAACATCATTTACTGCTACTCCCTGGTTACCTTCGTAATAGTTGTGATAGTAATAAGCATCCATCGTCTCACCGTGGCCTTCACGTACCAACTCAGCTGCACGTCTCCAGTTTACGGCTGCGATGTAATCTTTGTCATTACGCGAAGCGTTTACTTCGAGCATGGTGTGTGCTTCCTCGGTATTGTATGAGGTAAAGAATACCCAGTCAGCTGACGGGCCTTTTCCTGCACGGCCGAGGTCGTAGTTATATGGAGGAACCAGGATCTGGAAGTCCATATTCATCATTCCGGTTTCCTGATCCAGCTCTATAAATGAGAGGGCACCGCGAAACTCATCACTATAACTGTCGATCGGTACATCAAGGTCCTTTTCGTAAGGAATACTGAATCGTGTTGCACCAATTACATATTCTGAGTTTGAAGTCACAAAAGAAGAAGCATGGTTACCACCTGTGTTAGGCAGTTCCAGGATCTCCTTGGTTTCAAATGTTTTCAAATCAATACGTGCTATACGCGGCGTATTATTTGCATTTATATAAATCCATCGACCATCCGCATCACCATCGGTTTGCGAGATATGCGGGTGGTGAGAATCATCCCATGGAATAAAACCATAGCTGGTTTTCAGTAAAGGCTTGGTTTCTTCCGAATAGCCATATCCTGTTTCAGGATCCTGTGAAAATACAGGAATCACTTTAAGAAAACGGCCTGAAGGAAGTCCCCATACGCTAAGCTGGCCACTATATCCGCCGGAAAAGAATCCGTAATATTCGTCGTGCTCACCGGGCGCTACGTACACTTTTTCTGCTGCATCGCGAGTGTCGAGCATTGTTTGTTGCGAAGGACAGCCTGTAAAGATGAGCGCTGCTGCAGCTATAAAACCCATCCCGAGGATTAACCCACGCACTGTTTTTTTCTGTTTCGTCATTGTTGTACTGTTTTTGTTGTGGTTAAGTAATTGTTTGGTTTAGTTGTTTTCGGCATAATCGCGCAGAAACTCCACGATTGCTCTTGCTTCATCTTCTTTCACATTCTGGTAGGGCATTTGCGTCATATACTCTCTTAGCAGTTCCTGGCCCACAGGGTGCTCACGCACCATACCTGATGGATTCAGGATAAAATTCATCACAAATTCAGGGCTTCTTTTTTCCATGATGTCCCCGAGCTGGGGGCCTACCATTCGCCCTTCCATATTGTGGCACATTTCGCATTTCATTTCATAGATATTGCGTCCCTTGGTTACCATTTCCTGGTCAATTTCTTCGCTGATTTCAATTCGTTCAGTTACAGGGCCTATGCCGTGCTCCAGTTCAAAATCGGTAAGGCCTTCTTCTGTTTCCGGTTCTCCGTTCCGGGTTTGTTCGGCTGTGTCACCATTTCCGCAGGCGTTGAAAAGCAGAAGAGATAAAAGCAGTGTAAAAGTGATAATTATATGTCGTTTCATTTCAATAAGTTTTAAGAGTATTAAATCCTAATTGGTGTCAAAAAAAGGTTATTTAAGGTCGTACTCCAGAAAATCAGATTTAAGATTTTGTTTATTTGCTCCGTATGCGATATCTGCCATTGTAATGGTTCTCATCATGGTCAGCATGTTGCTTTTTAAACCTGACCATTTTTCGTGAACAGGGCAGGGTTTTAGGCTGCCACATCCCGGGAGGCCCAATGCACATTCATCGATTATTGAACCTCCATCTATCGATATCACTACATCCATAAAAGTGATCTCTGAAGGTTGTCTTGCCAGTTTAACTCCGCCGTTTGGGCCTCTGTATGATTCAAGTAAATCGGCTTTGGTTAATCGCTGCAAAACTTTTGTCAAAAAGTGAAATGAGATATTGAGCTCGTCACTAATCTCACGAATGGTGACATAATCGCCCTTCTTTTTTGTGGCCAGGAAGATGGTTGCTCTTAGTCCATATCTGCATGTTTTTGACAGTATCATTCAGTAATTAAACAATAGTTAAAGATAAAAGAGTACTATGTCCTAATATACATCAAAAAAAGATCAGCAGTCAAATAAATTTCAAAATAATTTTAAATCAAACGTAATGCCCAGTACAGATTCTGTTTTATCGGAGCAGGGTTTATAATCTTTTTATAGTTTGGTATTTGTCCTACTCAAACCAAACGAACTGATTTTCCACATGATAGATGTCAGTTATAAGATTACAACACTTAAACCAGAGTTGACTTGTATTAAATAATTAGCCACCCATTGAGAGCGATCATCCAGCTTGTTTATTATTTTGGTTTTGCTAGGAATGTATCGGTCTTTGATAGTTTAGGGACGAGTGCATACGCTTTTACTTGTGCCAGATATTGATAAGCTTACGGAATGTATATCTGGCTTATAGGCACCCATCTAAAGGCTAGTCCATTCCCCAATTTTTTCGTAAAGCGTTTTGACAATAGAATTTATTCAGAGGGGGAGAATAGCACCTATCAATTTAATATCACTTCAAAAGTTGATCCGGTTCTTAAATTAGTAATGTTTAACTCAACTAATTCTTAACCAAAGAGAATTTCAGTAAACCTAATTGAAAACGCAGACTACGTCTTACTCATCTGTCACTAAATACAAAAATTAAATATTTCATAATAATTTCTATGTATGAGTCCATTTTGATTATTTTGTTCTCCGGAAAAAATAAAGTGCTCTTTGTAATATAATAAGTACTTCAATGTCCATATAACCAAATGAATGAGGTATACTAATTCTAAGGATTGCGTATGAAAATACTTGTGTCGAAATTTATCTCATCTATACCAGGTCTAAAGTCTGTTTTATTAACTTACAGACGTCTATTCTTTCAGACATTTTTCAACGTAAGTGTCGTTCTGGGTGCAGATTTTAAAACACAATTAGCATTATTAAGAAAGGATTTTTGCAATGTTTTAATATGGTTTGATCCAAAAAAAATAACTCACAGAGCTCCACAAAGTTCGAATAGAAATTATGTTCAGAGACTAAACAAAAAAGAGATAAAACTAATTGAGGAAAGTACACCCACCATTGCTCCGACTATTGAAAAGATGTTTGTTAAAAACGAACCGTATAAAAATACCCCACAATTCAATAAAATGATTAATCGGGTCAATAGCGGAAAAAAATCATATTACTGTGAGACAGTTGAAGATGTACACCATTATTTTCAGAAATTAGAGAATTCCTATAATTCTATGAGTACTGATGGATATCTGTTACAAAAAGATTTAAAAGAAAAAGATGAAAGCTTGATTGACCCAAGACACAAAAACGATAATGAGGATGAGATTCAACTAGTTGTTAATGAAAATAATGAATTGTTACTTGCCTGGGCCGGAACACACAGACTTCTAATAGCAAAAATTTTAGAAATTAACGAGGTTGCGGGTATTGTTAAGTATGTTGATGAGGATTGGGCTAAAAAAGTATTTCAAGAGAGTAAGACAAAAAATCTCCAAAAAGCTATAGAGTCTAAACTCAAAAATATGTCTCTAAAGTAGTGTCGGAAAAACTGTAAAAACATTGTAATTCATCATTTTGCGAGAAATAGATTAGAATAATAAACCTTTTTTGAGCTCTAATGTTTAATGGTTTAATTATTAAAATATGTAGAAACAGTTAAAGTAATGATAAAGCAAAGCGTACAAAAACCGCATATTGTACCACCCATATCCACAAAAGTTTTCTGAATCGCAGTGAGATCATCCAGGCTCAGTCCTTCGATCGTAACAACGTGCTTTCCGTGTGCAATGCCAAGCGGTGTTGCTTTTTTGCAATTACTATATCGATACATCCCAACCTAAAAAATCACCCATCTAAATGAGCAGGCAGGTCCGTTCACTTCCGCCGGTAGTTGGCTGGCTCCTGTGACACCAAAAAAAGGTGTAACATGGAGTTGAGCACCTGATATAGTTTCTTAACATGGGATGTAATATTTTTGCCTACAGATTGAAAAGAATCACCTCGCCCAAAAATAATTTCAATAGACAGATTTAGTAATAAACTCATACTATTAAACCCCGAAGTCACGAGGACGCGAAGTTCACGAAGATCCTTCAACTGTTAACAATACTTTGCTTTTTGATATGGATGGTTCTAAGCCGCTATAAATCATCTGTAAATCTAATGCTTGAGATTTCGGTAAGTAACCACTCTGCTCCAGATCAGAAAGGCAAAGATCAGGATGCTTACTGTGATCAGGCTTCGGCCGGAAAGGGAAAGCTGCAGTGTAATCGTTTCAGTAAAGTTTGATACTATGAGTAAGATCAGTCCTGCATTAAACAATACAACCATTACTGTAGCAAACAGCGGATTTCCTCTTCTCTCGCCCTCAAGCTTTTTTGGAAACATCCAGTAAGCAGTTCCAAGTACAAACTGGACAATCCAGCCCCAGATCGCTAATTCGAAATGGACGGGCAGGAGTGACCAGATAGCCGGATGAATGGTGATCACTTTACTGCTTAATATCAACGCGCCGATTATTGTTGAAATCAGAAAACAG
>SLAU01000006.1 GCA_007126675.1 Balneolaceae bacterium | reverse complement strand
TATGCTGTGGCATAAGTAATTGGTTATATCTGTTAAATACTGTGTATATTTTAAGCCTTCAAAATTACGGCTTCTGAAATTAAGGTTCAACATTGCATTGTATCTTACGAACAAAAAATTTATTTTAACAAGTCTATAATGATTATTGTAATTGATGGTCCGGCCGGATCAGGAAAAAGCACAACAGCTAAAAAACTGGCAGAGAGTTTAGGAATCAATTTTCTTGATTCCGGAGCGTTATATCGGGCAGTTACATTAGCCTGGCTTAATTCCGGAAAGCCGGATACTGATAAGTTCATTAATAATTTGACTGATCTATCGATCGACGCCGGTGAAGTTGACGGAAAGTTTACTGTTTGGCTAAACGGTAAAAATGTTTCTGAAGAAATCAGAACTTCGCGGGTAGCCGATAGTGTAAGTGAAATCGCTTCAATTCCTGAGGTGCGTAATTTTGTAAATAAAATTATGCACAAAGTAGTTGAGAAGGATAACTACATAGCTGATGGCAGAGATTTGGGTACTGCAGTTTTCAAAGATGCAGATCTGAAGTTTTTTATGGATGCAACCATGGAAGAACGAGCCAGACGCCGGCACAATGAACTCCTGGAGAAAGGTACTGATATCACTTATGATGAAGTTTATCAGAATTTATTAAAAAGGGATCATACAGATAGTAACAGGAAAGCCGATCCGCTGCGAAAAGCTGATGATGCTATCAAGATCGATACAACAGGTAAAACCTTTGATGAACAGGTAAGCCTGATGGCTTCAATCATTAAAGACAGATTAAAAATTTAAACTAAAACTAAAACTCTAATCCTCCCTGCAGTATTAGGGATGGCCGATTATAAACTATAATATTAATGTCAGAAGATTTAAAAAAAGAAAACGTTAACGAAGAAACGACTGAAAATGAAGTAGTTGCTACTGAAGAAGCAGTTGCTGAAGAAGAAAAAACTGAAACAAAAAAAGAGACTGCAGAAGAAGTTGCAGAATCAACTGAGACAGCGGAAGCTGAAGAAGCATCTAAATCTGAAGAATCTGATGAAGCTGATGAGACTGAAGAAACGGTTGCAGAGACTGAAGCAGAAACAGAGAGTGAAGTTGTTGAAGAAAAAGAAGAAGGTTCTGTTCGTGTAAATACCTACTCAGGTGATGTTGAAGGTGAAACCTACACATTTGATCAGCTCCAGGCTGCATCAGAAGATTATACCGACGATGAGTTTCATGAACTCGCCGGTATGTATGAAAACACACTGAGTGAAATTGAAGAAAAAGAAATTGTAACCGGTATTGTTGTATCCGTTGATGAAAAATATGTGATTGTTGACATCGGATTCAAATCAGAAGGAATTGTACCCGTTAACGAATTCTCAAATAAAGTTCTTGAAAACCTGCAACCCGGAGATGAAGTTGAAGTATTTCTCGACAGGGTAGAGGATCGTGAAGGTCAGTTGATCTTATCCCGCCGCAAAGCAGATATCCTGAAAGCATGGGAGAATCTTGAAAAAGCTCATGAAACCGGTGAAATTATTGAAGGCTACATCCAGCGCCGCATCAAAGGTGGTATGGTAGTCGATGTTTTCGGTATTGATGCTTTCTTACCAGGATCACAAATTGATGTACGACCTGTTCGTGATTTCGATGCTTATGTTGGTAAGACCATGGAATTCCAGGTTGTGAAGTTAAATATGCAGGCCGAGAACGTTGTTGTATCTCACCGTGCACTTATCGAATCTGATCTCGAAGAACAGCGTGAAGAAATTCTGGATACTATTGAATCCGGACAGGTTCTCGAAGGTATCGTTAAGAACATTACCGACTTTGGTGTGTTTATCGATCTTGGTGGTGTTGATGGATTGCTGCACATTACCGACCTGTCATGGGGACGTGTAGAGCATCCTGAAGAAATCGTAAAATTAGACCAGCGCCTCAATGTTGCTGTTATCGATTTTGACGAGAACTCTAAACGTGTTTCTCTCGGATTAAAACAGCTTCAACCACATCCGTGGGATGAAATTGAAGATAAATATCCTGATAACCTGAGAGTTCAGGGACGGGTAGTTTCAATTGCTGACTACGGTGCATTTATTGAGCTTGAAAAAGGTGTTGAAGGATTGATCCACATCAGTGAAATGAGCTGGACTCAGCACATCAAGCATCCGTCGCAGCTTGTTCAGAAAGATGACATTATCGAGTGTGTAGTTCTTAACATCAACGAAGATGAAAAGAAAATATCACTGGGTGTAAAACAGCTTGAAAAAGATCCCTGGGAAGATCTTCTTGAGCGTTACCCTGTGGGATCGAAGCACAAAGGAGAAGTCAGAAATCTTACCAACTTTGGTGTGTTTGTTGAGCTTGAGCCGGGAATTGATGGTCTTGTACACGTATCAGACCTCAGCTGGACCGATAATGTGGAACATCCGAATGAAGCAGTTCAAAAAGGTGAAGAACTTGAGGTTGTAATTCTTGCAGTTGATTTTGAAAACCGCAGAATCACTTTAGGTCATAAGCAGATCGAAGACAATCCCTGGGAAAAATATGCTGAAGAATATTCACCCGGCACTAAAGTAGAAGGGGACATTGTTCAGATTACTGACAAAGGGTTGTTTGTAAGGCTGCCACTTGGTGCTGAAGCAT
This sequence comes from Balneolaceae bacterium, assembly GCA_007126675.1. Taxonomy (GTDB): domain Bacteria; phylum Bacteroidota; class Rhodothermia; order Balneolales; family Balneolaceae; genus SLAU01. The sequence continues at coordinate 3,138 of SLAU01000006.1, read as the reverse complement.
TTCTGCCTGCCGATAAGCTTGAGAAGCCTGTCGACGATTTGACTGAAGCTTTTAAAGAAGGAGATAAAACCTCCGGATTTGTTGTCGTGTTTGATGAATCAAACACAAAAATTGAGCTGTCACAAATCGAAGACGATACCAAGAAAGCTGCTAAGGCAAAGAAAAAGCCGGCTGAAAAAGCATCAGAAGTTGAAACCGGTACGCCAACTCTTGGTGAGGTTTCAGGACTTGCAGATAAACTGGCTGAAAAAGATAAAGGTGAAAAGGATAAGAAGGACGATAAATAAGCCCTAAACTTTATCTTAATGAGAATCAAAAAAAAGGCTTTTGCAAATTTTGCAAAAGCCTTTTTTAATTCCATTCGGAATTCACGTTGCTCAAATTAAAGCGTGGATAAAACAACAATCCTTTTAGTCTATATATAAGTACAGAGTATCGTTATTTGAATCCGCACTACTTCTTACGCTACTCTTATTCTCTCTGTTAAAGGAATAGATAATATTCCGATAAGAAATAAGCTCCTTTCTATTCGAAAATTTTACCTGAATCGCTTTTCCGCCCGGCTCTAATTTTTCAAGCGCATCTTTTAAAGACTGATACTTAGACTTCTTTTTACGTGAAGTCTTCACATCTGTTCTTGAGACAAGTTTTATTTTCATGGCAGTATTATTAAGTGTGTATTACAAAATATTATAAAAGTACTTTAGAGCAATATTCAAAAAGTATAATGTAATATAATAACAAGTGAAGCTAATTTTGCAGTTATTATATTCTAACCAATTAAACGTAATAATTATATGTATGAATTAATACATATAATTTATAAAAATCAAGGTACCGGGACTGTAGAAAGAATTTTTGAGATAATTTCTTCTGTTGTAATATCCTCTGCTTCGGCTTCAAATGTGGGAATAATTCGGTGTCTTAACACATCCATTGCGATAAACCTTACATCTTCAGGGGTAACGTAAGCACGGTGTTCCATAAATGCACGAGCTCTTGCGGCAAGATTAAGATTTATAGATGCCCGCGGTGAGCCGCCGAAGCTTATCAAATCTTTTAACTCTTCGAGGCGGTAGTTTTCCGGTGACCGGGTGGCAAATACAAGATCTACGATGTAATTTTCAACTTTCTCGTCCATATAGATCTCGTTAACAACTTCGCGGGCCTTTAAAATTGTTTTGGCATCGGTAACGGAATCAAGCTGAGGCTTATCACCGGTTTTAGCCATACGCTTCATAATCTCCAGTTCTTCAGGTTTTGAAGGGTAGCCAACTTTCAATTTAAGCATAAAACGATCTGACTGAGCTTCCGGCAATGGATAGGTACCTTCTTGTTCAACAGGATTTTGAGTTGCAAGGACCAAAAATGGTTTTTCAAGTTTAAATGTTGAATCACCAATCGTTACCTGTTTTTCCTGCATCGCTTCAAGTAAAGCGCTTTGTACCTTTGCGGGAGAACGATTTATCTCATCAGCTAAAATAATGTTCGAAAAAATCGGCCCTTTTTTAACAGTAAACTCACCCTCTTTCTGATTGTAGATGAGTGTTCCAATAAGATCAGCAGGCAGTAAATCGGGTGTAAACTGAATTCTTTGAAAACGAGTATTGATGACCTGGGAAAGTGAGGAGACCGTTAATGTTTTTGCGAGGCCGGGAACACCTTCAAGAAGCACATGTCCGTCGGATAACAAACCTATTAATAAACGATCTATCATATAACGCTGCCCTACAATAACTTTGCCGAGCTCATCATAAATGTCATCAATAAATGCACTGGATTTTTCAATTTTTTCACCCAACGCTTTCATATCAACTGCTGTATCCATACTTGTTTTATTATTTAGATTATTGAACATTTATTCTTAGAATGACTCTTCTGAGGATGTCGAACTCCTTAATTCAGTTAAGTTGATAACTTAAGGGATAAATTAGTTTTATTCTAAGCTCATAACACATTTTAAAAATATTCAAAAACATTACAGTTAATTGTTGACGATCAGACACTCTTAATAACCTGAACTAAAATAAATTACAATTCCTCGGTTATTTGCTTGAAGCCATTTTTAAATTTGGCTACCTTCAATGCTGCAAAACTAATCTGATTTTTAATGGAAATTTTCGCATTTGTTCTTCTTGCTGTACTTGCAATTGCTACTGCGCTGGGGATGATTCTGAACAAGAACACCGTTAACAGCGCATTGATGCTTGTGTTAAATCTTGTCTCAATTGCAGGTTTATATTTATTACTACAGGCTCAGTTCCTGGCTTTAATCCAGGTACTTGTATATGCCGGAGCTATTATGGTTCTCTTCTTGTTTGTGATTATGCTTTTAAACGTTGATGAAGAAGAGAGCCTGCTAAACAAATTCAGGGTTAAATATATCATTGCATTTCTGCTGGCAGTTGTCATTTTTGGACAAATCCTGTTCAGCCTGGGTGGAGTAACTGAAATGCTTCCGGAAATTTCGGAAGAAATGATCAGAATAGGAACTGTTGAAGCTATCGCAGAAGTGCTTTACACAGATTATCTGTTCGCGTTTCAAATGACTGCAATCTTATTAACAGCCGCAGTTGTAGGTGCACTGATGCTTGCACAATTTAAAGCACCTGATGAAAAGACAGAGGAGGAAGCATAAATGGTAGAAATTGACTGGTACCTGGCTTTAAGTGCAATTTTATTCACAATCGGAATTGTAGGCGTTTTAATTCGCCGCAATGCAATTGTGGTTTTTATGTGTGTTGAGTTGATGCTGAATGCAGTTAACTTATCTCTTATTTCTTTCAGCGCTTACCACGGTGATGTTAGCGGTCAGATTCTCGTATTATTCTCTTTATCTGTTGCTGCGGCAGAAGCAGTTATTGGCCTTGCAATTATCATAGCTATCTTCAGAAATAACCTTTCTGTTGATATCATGAAAGTAAATCTGCTACGCTGGTAGGCAGTAATGCGTTTTAGAAAATCTCCGCTTAGCACCAGCTGGGGCAGGGTATCCTTACGCTGCGCCTTGCCGACAACGCCGATAACGCCCTGGTACTGCGCCGCCCCAATGGTACGGTGGAGGATTTTATGTCGTGGGCCGGAACCGCATACGGCGGCCACACCTGGAACCTGACCCAGGGGGGCAATAAAACCCTG
>SLAU01000324.1 GCA_007126675.1 Balneolaceae bacterium | reverse complement strand
TTTCACCTTTCAGGTATTTGGGTGAAGTCCAGCGATCGTGCCGCGATACAAAATTATCGATCCAGTCAGCCAGATATTGAATGTCCGCATTCACGCCGAAGAAATCACTGCGGTCAGCATCTTCATCTACAATCCTTGAAAACCCGGTATTTACCGGATCCACATACACTATATCGGCAACATCAAGAATTGAATGGTAATTATTTTGAACTCCATACGGCTGAACTGGATTTCCTTCATCATCTATATTCAGAAAGCGCGGCCCAGTATATCCGATATGCATCCAAACCGATGCGGATCCGGGTCCGCCATTAAAAGAGAACACCAGTGGCCGCTCAGATACATCATCAATATCATTACGCCTGTAATACACATAGAAAAGAGATGCTGAGGGTTTACCGTCTTCATTCCAAACTGGCTGTGTACCTGCTGTTGCGGAATAGGGGATTCGTTCACCGTTTATGGTAACATAGTCTTCTGTGGTGACGGAAGAATCAATTTCAACAGTACGTTCCTGCGCAAATGCAGTATTTTCCGTCAGGAGAAGGATCAAAAGCAAAGGCAGCAATAAAACTTGAAGGATTGGCTTGTAGCGGTTATAGAGTTTCATAAATCATGGATTTAATTGAGTCTGAATTTGAGATGAATATAGGTTTCAGTAACAGTCGTGACAAGCAAAGAGGTGTAAAAAAGAATTATTTTGGGTTGTAAAAAGATCGGCAGATATTGCGAATCAATTAATTTCTGAAGAATTTAGGTATTTGTTGCAACCTTATTAACCAACTGTTTTATTTTTATGCACATTAGAGCGGCCTTTATACGTGTCATTTCAATTTTTGTACTGCTTCTGGTATTTCTGATTCCCACACACATTTCTGCACAGCAAGCTATTCAGTTAAATTTAAATATTTCAAGTGTTGAATCGGAAGGTGCGAGCCCAGTCGGTTTTGGTCCGGAGCTCGAAATTGCCTGGCAGACACAATACATTAAACTGGATGATAATCTTGGTGTATTATTACAAGCAGGTTTGTTTATTCAGCCACGCGTGTTCTCAGATGCGCGTATATTCGCAACAGACTCACCTTCAACTATAACTCAGCCACGTTACGACAACTCAAGGATGGGTTTTTCATTTGGGTTAGCGCTTAATTACAAATGGCGTGATTTCGACTTTGAATTCGGGCCGGGAATTACACAGCACCACAGCCGTTTCAAAGAGATTGACAGACTTGGAGTTACTTTAACTGATCCGGATGAATTCACTGACTGGAATACAACAATAGATCTGAAATTTATTACTGCTTATAACCTAAACAGAAATTTCGGATTCAGCGGAGGTATAAAATCTCAGCATCTTGTTACGGGAGATAACCTGGCTTCAACCCGATTAAGTCCTTCAATAGGAGTGGTTTTAAGGTTTTGATAGTTTATATTTTCTTGCAAACTAAAATACAGTATTTGGTTGAGTACTAATTTTTATTAGTAAATAAACTACTTTTTGATGCTCCTTTCTATATATTCAAACTCATTAATTTGAGTTGTTTATACTATTCTAAATAAAACTAACTGACAAATCTAAATAGGAGAAAATGAATAAACTATACATTATTACAACTATTACAGTGATTGGTATGATCTTAAGCGGCTGCAGCAGCGACGATAATGGTGGTTCTACAGCACCTGATGTTAATACTGACGGACTTGCTGTATTTTTTGTGAATGCAGGCGACGAAGATTTTGATGTTCAAACCGATGGACCAAATCAGATTAATTTCTGTTATGAAGGAGAAGGTTGTGAGTCTAGTTCCGGTGGTGGTTTTGCCACTGTTTTTGAAGGTCAAAGGCTCAAGTATGACTTTTCTGACAGTGACAAAAAGGCTGTGGGTGTAATTGTAGGCTTTGAGGTAACTGGCGGAACCGGTTATGTGGAAATCGTGAGCGGCGAGTCTTTTATGGATGACGGCTGGCCGGAGTTTAGCGAAGTTGATGTAGTATATACCTCAGAAACTTTTGAAGCAGGGGATACCGCTTCTTTTAGTTTTGGAAATACCGATTAAACAGCCTCTTTAGTTAAGAAGATAAGCCACAGATCGAAAGACCTGTGGCTTTTTTATTAATTAGGACTGATGTACATCTTATCGAGCCCGCGTAGTTTGGCTTCTACACCATAACGCGTGTGTGGAACAATCTCTAACCGCTCTTTCGGAATTTTTTTTCCGGTTGCCCGGCATACACCATACGTTTTATTCTCAATCCGCTGAAGTGCTCGATGTAGTTGTTTCAGGTAACTTTTAGTGCGCTGAATTAACCTGTAGTACATTTGAACAGATTCTTCATCACTTGCTATATCAGCCATATGATGAGTACTTGATGAGCTGTTCTCATCTTCTGAATACCGGATATTTTGCAGGTGTTCATGCAGAGATTCAATTTCCTCCTCAGACTCTCTGATTTTTTTCATCAGAATTGATCTGAAATATTCCAGTTCAATATCGGAGTAAGGAGTTACAAATTCCTGGGATTTATTCATTGTCAGTTCCATAATGCCGCCTCCTATGTTTAGTTCAAAAATTCGTTTTCTTTTATTTTTTCAATCGTAAAAAAATGAAATTAACAGGCAACATATATAGGCAAGAGTATGAACCTCAGGTAGTGGAAAACCCTACTTAATTTGTTAACAACTCTGCGAGTACTTTCTATTGAAGATTGGCCGACTGATCTAACAAAATAAGTCAGACACAATAAATCAATCCCCCCGACTCTCGGATAGGTTAGATAATTGGGAATTAAAAAATTTGAGAATAAGTCTCAGATCTGCAGACGCAACATCAATTCCTCCGACCTCCAGATTGGCTGGGAAATTGACCCACTTCAAAAAAATCAATTACCTCGACCTTCAGGTCGGGGAAAATTAACTCGGCTACTCACCAAATCCCCGAGGCAACTCACTAAACAAAAGCAACCCAATAATCCGAAGGGGAAAAGCAGCAAGTATTACACTTGCTTTAAAAAAATATTTGAGCCCAAAATCACCGGCTTCCTTTATACAATTCATACTCCAGCAGCCGGCACTCAAGCGTAGTATTATAAAACAATGTTTTACTCTTAGAACGCAGCCCAATCTTTTTAGCCAAAGCATTATTTGCAGTAAAAACATAACCGGTTTTTCCAGCACCTTCACTTTTCAAAAAATCACCGATTCCTTTATAAAGTGGCCGCAAATCCTCGCCCGGTTCAAGCCGCAAACCATATGGCGGATTCAAAACAATCACTCCGTCACCTTCAGGGACAGGCGTCCGCTCAAATTCACATTTTTCGAATTCGATGAGATGATCCACACCTGCGGTTTTTGCATTTTTGATGGCAGATCTGATCGCACTCTGATCCTGATCAGTTGCAATGATTTTTGCTTCAATCTCTTTCCGGGAGTTTATCTTTGATTCATCCCTCAACTGCTTGTAATACTCCGGATCGTATCCGCGAATGTGCATAAAGCCAAAATTATTTCGCAGAGAAGCCGGAGCTCGGTTTGAGGCGATCAAAGCAGCCTCAATCGCTATTGTACCGCTGCCGGTCATTGGATTGATGAAGTGCATGCCGGGTTTCCAATTGGTGGAATAAATAATTCCGGCTGCAAGAGTTTCCTGCATAGGTGCCGATACACTTGCACTTCTGTAATTTCTCCTGGATAAAGATTCTCCGGAGGTATCTATAAAAATTCTGGCAATCTCTTTATCCCAATAAAGAAACAGAACTGTACTGTTCAGATCGGGTCCGGTGTCGGGTCGTGTGCTTTCCTTAAACCGGATCCGGTCTACAACAGCATCTTTTACCCTGAGGTTGGCGTATTGGTCATTATCAATCGTGGGATGATCTACTCTTGAGGTTACTGAGAAATAACCGTTTGGCGGAATCCAATCTTCCCATTGCATCAGCTTTATCCACTTGAACAACGTATCGGGATTATCAACAGGGCGTTCATCAATAAGATAGTGTACCCGGTGTGCAGTTCTGAGATGGAAATTCAGCCTGATGCAATCATTCAGAGTTCCTTTTATTTCAAGTCCTGTATCTCGCACCTCATTTGTTTGGTAACCTAAATCAGTAACCTCTTTCTGAAGAAAAGGAGCGAGGCCTACGGGACAGGTTATACTTATTGTACTTTTTTGGGAAAAATTTGCCATAAAAAAATCCCGGCATTGCCGGGATCTGGTTTAATTAATTAAATAATGCTGATTAAGCGACTTCAACCAATTCGATATCGAATTTCAGGTCTTTGCCTGCCAGCGGATGGTTTGCATCCAGGGTTAGTTCGGCTTCACTTACTTCGGTAATGCGAACCGGAACCGGCTGACCATTAGGCTGATTAAGCTGCAACTGCATTCCAACTTGTGGTTCCACATCATCTGGCAACTGCTCTTTGGGCACGTTTATGATCAGATCGTCACGCACTTCTCCGTAAGCTTCGCCGCTTGGGATATCAACTGAAGTTGTATCACCTTCTGTTAATCCTACTACAGCTTTTTCAAATCCAGGAATTAATTGTCCCTGTCCAAGTGTAAATTCGAGTGGCTCTCTGTTTTCTGAAGAATCAAAAACAGATCCATCTTTTAATGTTCCTTTGTAGTGTACTTTTACGGTGTCACCGTCTTTTACTTTAGACAAAATATTATTCTATTTTATGTTCAAAATTTATATGCTTGAATATACCCAAATTTGCAGAGAATACTGAATTGAATACTCAACCGGCCTCATCAGAAAAATCGATAGCCTCACTTTTAAATAAAGCATCTGTGATTGCTGTAATAGGATTGTCATCAAATCAATGGCGAACCAGCAATCATATTGGTGATTATCTTAGGAAAAATAACTACAGGATTATTCCTGTTAACCCAAACGAAGAGAGTGTTTTTGGAGAGAAATCATATGATTCGATGGCTGCTCTGCCGGACGACTTAAAAATTAATGTGATTAATATTTTCCGGAATAAAAAATATTCTGCAGAAATGTTGAGGGATATTATAGAATGGAGCCGAAGAACCGGCCAAAAGCCCCTGATCTGGACGCAGCTTGATGTTAGTTCTGATGAGGCCAAAACCTTAGCTGAAGAAAACGGTTTTGACTATGTGGAAAATCGATGCCTGATGGTTGAACATTCCAGATTACAGAAATGAGGATTTAGCTGATTCTATCGGGATCTTTTTATCCGGATTTTTGCTTATCATTTTCATCATCAGGCATGAGAGCCTCGGAACGTTCTTCGGCGAATTCATCCATTTTCATTTTCAGGATCGACTCGGCCTGTTTTCTCTCTTCTGCAGGAATTTTTGTCAGAAATTGCCTGATCTCATTTTGGGCGGGTCTCTCTTCAAGATATTCTATAACGATCACATCTTCGCTTGCCCATTTCCAGGCCACAATGTGTTTCCAGTGAATAAATCTGTCCAGAAACATAATTCCTTTTGTACGAAATTCGGGCACTACTTTAACGGTCAGTCCCAATAATCCAAAAGCGATAATTGAAATGCCGGAAGTTATACGGATGCCTGTAATCGGGATATCTGTAAGAATTCCGGTACGATAAACGCCAAACAGAATCAGTGCCATTGCAAAAAAATTGGGAGCATGATCTACCAAAAATGATCTGTTCTGATACAGAATTGAGCCGGAATTTACCCTCGAGTTAAACATGCGATATGCATACCCGGTAAAAAAACCGGCGAGCACTGAGTAGACCACCATCATAAAGGGCGCGGCAACTTCCTGGGGGAAGTATCCGAATGAGTAGGCGATCATTAAAATCGTAAATACA
>SLAU01000269.1 GCA_007126675.1 Balneolaceae bacterium | reverse complement strand
TGCGTTCTGCGTTCTGCGTTCTGCGTTCTCACTCAACAATCCTTCCATAAACCTCCAACAGCTCGCTCAAAATCATTGCCGTAGCTCCCCAAAGCGGTACTTTGTGTATATCCCAGTAGGGAACATCAAAACTGTTGTGCTCAAAATGTTTTTCTTCTCTTCTGAAATCCTGTCCGGTATACAAGCGTTTAAGCGGCACGGTTATGATCTCTTCCACTTCATCCGGATTGCGTTTCAGTTCCGGTTTTTTATCGACAAGACCAACAAACGGGTTAATCCGGTTATCCGTCCTGTACAGATAAAGCGGAGTAAGTGAACCGACAATTTCGACTGAATTTCTGTCTAAAGAGATTTCCTCTTCAGATTCCCGAAGGGCTGTTTCTATGAGCGGTTCTCCGGGGTCAGATCGTCCGCCGGGAAAACTGATTTGCCCGGCATGACGAATGGAGTCGGTACGCAGCGTCAGCACTACATTAACTTCTTCATTTTCATCAGGGAAAAGTGGAATTAATACACTGCTTGGATGTCCGGTCCCGGATGAAATATCCGGAAGTTCTATCTCATTTTTTAAAGGCACCGGCATCATTTTAAGCTGGGCCTCTTTGCCCGGAAGATCGGTTTTTAAACTGCTTCTGATTTTATCTTTAAATGCTTTGTAATTCATAAATAATCTGTTCTTAAATCCCGGCAAAAGAGTACAAATATACCACTAAGCTGAAAAATTTTTTTTGAAGCCGGCAGGAAAATCGTGGTGCTATCCAGAAGATGAAGAGCTATTAAGTTGTTGGTATTGAATGAGTAGCAGGTTTTCAAAAGTTCTGAAAATTGAACAAAAACGCATCAGGTCTTACAATTTGAAACATTTGTTTCATTTAACTATTCTCAGAATTGAAAGATTTCATATGCCTGAAAATTGATTTTTCACTTAACATTTTTGGGTCAAAGAAATCATCAACCAAAACAAATAAATGTACTTTATGTTTAAACATATACTTACAAAAATAGGGATTGCAGCGGTTTTACTGGCACTCATTGCATATGGTTGTGACAGTGTAACCGAACCCGATTTGACGGATACCTCAGAAACTTCTGAAACTGTTGAGCCCGGCTCAATCATTGAAGGAAGCTATATTGTAGTTTTCAATCCAGGCGAAAAAGGAAAAGCTGTAGATTTTACACAGCTTGAATCTTTACGGTCAGATATTTTTGCTTCAGCAAGTATAACTGAAAGTAATGTAGTTGCAAACTATAATGTAGCTGTTCAGGGTTTTGCAGCACAACTTGACAGACAACAATTAGATGCCCTCGAAAACGACAGCAGAGTTGCTTATATAGAGCCCGATCGAGTGGTTTCACTTTCTCCTCCTTGCGGTACTCCACGTGGCGGACCGTGCGACCCGGATGATGGTGATGACGACGACGGAGATGATGGTGATGATGGCGATGATGGTGACGATGGTGACGATGGTGACGATGGCGATGACGGTGATGATGGCGACGACAATGGTGACTCCGGCGATGCTATTGTACCCTGGGGAATTGAGCGTGTTGGCGGTGCTGTAAATTACAGTGGAAGCCGTGTATCATGGGTAATTGATACTGGAATTCAGCTCGATCATCCTGACCTGAATGTAGACGTCAGCCGTGGTTTTACAGCTTTTGGAAACGGCCCCGACAGCCGCAGTGCGGACGACCTGAACGGACACGGAACTCACGTAGCCGGTACGATCGGCGCCTATAACGATATTGTTGGCGTGGCATCCGGTGTATCTCAGGTACCTGTAAAAGTTCTTGACCGCAGAGGCAGCGGATCTATTTCAGGTGTAATTGCCGGTGTGGATCACGTTGCAGCCAATGCATCCGCCGGCGATGTAGCTAATATGAGTCTTGGCGGTGGTACTTCACAGGCACTCGATGATGCTGTAATTGCGGCTGCAGACAAGGGTATTTTATTTGCAATTGCTGCCGGTAACAGCAGCACCTGGGCAAGTAACTCTTCACCTGCACGAGTGGATCATCCAAATACATGGACGATTGCCGCTACCGATGTAAATGATAATTTTGCATCATTCTCGAATTACGGACCTCCAACCAGTTTTGCAGCTCCCGGTGTTTCTGTGGAATCTACCTGGATTAACAGTGGCTACCGTACAATCAGCGGTACATCGATGGCAGCTCCGCATGTAGCCGGTATTTTGATTGTGAATAATGGAAACGTAGGTTCTGACGGCCTGTCTTCAACTGCACCCGATGGTGAGCGTTATCCGATTGCATCACACTAAACATATATAGTAATTCTGAATTCAAAGCGTCTCGTCATTCGGTGGGACGCTTTTTTTATGAAAAGATTTTAGGAAGGAACCGCCCAGTTTGTTTTTGATAAGCTTTATAATCTTCACCAAAACGTTTAACCAGGTTTTTCTCTTCAAAAATGGTTCCAATCCAAAAATAGAGTGCAAACAGTAGGATGGCGTAAAGAAGATTGGCGGTCATTACCGGACTGCAGATCATTACCAGCATTATAAAAGTGTACATAGGATGGCGGACAAATCCATAAATTCCGGAAGTTACCAGCCTGCCCCGCTCCGGTTCATCCAGGTAGCCGGGCTCAGTGTTATGTCGTAGTTTTCGGATCAGCTGAGTGATACCTATAAATGTAAGTCCGTTTTGAGATAACAGTGCTTTCAGGGCAAGCGAAAAAAAGAAAATCTGCACAGCTATCATCGCCCAGAAAAGAATACCGTCCATTCGGTAGAGAATGCGATCAGCAGGCAGAGAAACAATCCATAATCCGAACAGCAGCAGGGCAAGCAGGTTATAGATGAGTCTGTAAAAGCTCTTGAGCCATGCAGCTTTATCAAACAACCATTTCTTAAATCGCACAGATGCCATCAGGGAGTGCGCAATGCAAAAAAGCAGGAATAGTAGTGTTGGTATTGTGTATTCCCAAATCATCCTGTTACCCCGGCATAAAGATCAGTACTCCACCTTGTCTTCTTTTGATTTCCACTTTTCAAAAACCTCAACTGCTGCATCACGCTCTAATGTAATAAAGGGAATATTTTTTTGATCCGGCGGCAGTTCCAGCTCTTCGTAGATAAATGAATCATCAAAACCGGCATCGGCCGCATCATCTTTTGTTGCTGCGTAATAAACTTTGGAAGGGCGCGCCCAGTAGATCGCGCCAAGGCACATAGGGCAGGGCTCGCAGGAGGTATAAACTTCACATCCGGTAAGCTGGAAGGTCTCCAGTTTTTCGCAGGCATTCCGGATTGCCACAACTTCGGCATGGGCAGTGGGATCATTCCACGTGGTAACGCGGTTATTACCCTCGGCTATGATTTCACCGTCTTTAACAATCACACACCCGAACGGGCCGCCCTCGTTATTGTCCATGCCATTCCGGGCAAGTTCAATTGCCCGGCGCATAAATTTTTCTTCCATAATCAGGTTTAATTAAATTCAGCACATCAACTTATACAGTATCTCCCAAATTGAAAAATAGTTTTTCATGTTTATTACAAGAATCAGGAATATTCTTCTTATTGAAATAGTAAAATCATTATTATTGAGCTCCAATAAGTAAATACTTAAAAACATCAAAAATGAACTTTAAAGAATACCCAAAAGTAGAGCTCCATTTGCATCTCGATTGTTCATTGAGTTTTGATGTGATAAAAAAATTAAGGCCGCATACCACTTTGGCGGAGTACAAAAAACGATATGTGGCTCCGTCAAAATGTTCAAATCTTCTGGAATATATCAGTGTGGTTAACAATTCTGTTGCGCTGATGCAGGATAAAGAAAGTCTCAGGCTGGTCACACAAGATCTCGTCGATCAGCTTGCGGATGAGAATGTTATTTATGCCGAAATCCGGTTTGCGCCGCTGCTGCACATTGAAAAAGGACTTACTCCCGAAGAAGTGGTAGAAACTGTAAATGATGCTCTCGATTCGGCGGCTAAAAAAGCCGGTATTGAAGCCGGGCTCATTTTATGTACGTTGCGGCAATACACAAGAGATCAATCGATGACGACTATAAAATTGGTTGAATCAACCATCGGAAAAAGCAGGGTAATCGGGTTCGATATTGCCGCGGATGAAGCCGGATTTCCGCTGGACAACCATATTGAAGCGTTTGAATATGCAGCTGATAAAGGTATTCCGTGCACGGCTCATGCCGGCGAGGCGAAAGGACCGGAAAGTGTATGGGATACGCTGAAAAATCTGAAGCCGCAAAGAATAGGCCATGGCGTGCGCAGTATCGAGGATGCTGATCTTGTTCGTCACCTCAGTAAAGAAAAAATCCACCTCGAAGTTTGCGTTACCAGCAATCTCTATACAAATATGTATGAATCGTATGAGCAGCACCCGGTGGATAAACTCTACCGTGCAGGGGTGTCGCTAAGTATTAATACAGACGGAAGGGGAGTAAACGAAACCGACCTGACAAATGAGTACCAAAAATTAACGGAGTCGTTTTCCTGGGATGATCTCCGGTTTTTAATCTGTAACCTGGAAGCGATTAAGCATGCATTCATACCGGATCAAAAGAAACGGGAACTGAGGGAGAAATTACTGGCGTACCCGGCTTATAATAAACTGGCTGAACTGGAAGATGTGGCCAGGCGTATTTCCGTATAAGTCCATGAGATATTTAACTGAAATACCGTTTGAAAGTTTGTTTATCTTTCGCCGCTGAAAAACTAATCAGAAACAACAAAAAATTTTATGTCATTACTTGTAGTCGGATCGGTAGCGTATGATGGAATAGAAACCCCGTTTGGGGAGGTGGATCGAATACTGGGCGGATCTGCCACCTATATTTCACTTGCATCATCCTATTTTGCCAAAAAGGTTCATCTTGTAGGTGTAATCGGCAATGATTTTGCTGATGAGGATATTGAACTTCTGAAAAGCCGCGAAATAGATCTTAATGGGCTTCAGAAAGATAACAGCGGGAAAACGTTTTTTTGGAAGGGAAAATATCATTATGACCTAAACAACCGTGATACACTGGATACTCAGCTCAATGTTTTTGAGAAGTTTGATCCCGTAATTCCCGATCAGTATAAGGATGTGAAATATGTAGCGCTCGGTAATATTGAGCCAACGCTACAGCAGAAAGTTCTGGACCAGGTAAACACCCCAGAGTTTGTTGTAATGGATACGATGAATCTCTGGATTGATATCACAAAGGATGCACTTAAAGAGACACTAAAAGGTGTGGATCTGCTGGTGATTAACGATTCGGAAGCACGCGAGCTGTCCGATGAACCGAGCCTGCTGAAAGCTGCTGATAAAGTAATGGCGATGGGGCCCAAAAATCTGATCATCAAAAAGGGGGAACACGGGGCACTGCTCTTTACCGATGATGAGATCTTTTCAGCCCCGGCTTACCCGGTGATTGATATTTTTGACCCAACCGGCGCGGGTGATTCATTTCTGGGCGGCCTGCTCGGCTGGATCGATTATACCGATGACCTGAGCACCGAAAACCTGCGCAAAGCGGTGGTGTTCGGTTCGGTGATGGCCAGCTTCTGTGTGGAAAAATTTGGTCCTGAACGGCTCAAAAATCTCTCCGAAAAAGAGATTTACGACCGCTACCGCGAATTCCGGGATTTGAGCCGTATTCCCGAGGTGCAGTGAAAAAGTCCCCTCTTGAGAGGGGATTTAGGGCTGACATTACCCATGTAATTTATAAAAGGCTTAAACTTTTTAAACTGATTTTTTAGGACCTCGAATTTGTTGGCGGATTGAGGGAGTCTGCAGATCTGCGAAAGCATAATTTCATACCGGCTTGGGTTGTAAAAACCGATTCCTGACTTG
>SLAU01000186.1 GCA_007126675.1 Balneolaceae bacterium | reverse complement strand
TTCTGTCAAACCTGCTGGCTGGGCTGGCCGCCTACTCATTCTTTCCTAAAAAGCCGGCTATAAAATATGATCCCGTCCATACAAACCAATTAAGCTTGATTTAGAATCGAACTCAGGTTTCTAAGAAATTAAATTTTAATTATAACTCCGCGATAATTATTTAAAATTCCTTAACAATATTGATTAAAGCATTCTATATAGAAAGAATTTAAATATTGCATTTCTTTCTTATACAGCGAACAAAGATTCATTAACGGAGCAGCTGTATATGACTTTTGAAACAAGAAAAATAGAAATGATGCAAATGGTAGAAATGACAAAGCGCAATTCATCCGGCTCAGGGGTTTGCACAGTTGAAACAAAAGAGCCTTTAATTTTGATGGTTGAGGATGAATTGATTTTGCTTGAACTATTCAAATATAAATTCCGGCATTTACCCTACAGGTTTGAATCAAGAGACAACGGCTGGGATGGTTTGAAAGCAATCTATGAACTAAAGCCTGACCTCGTGATCCTCGACCTGATGATACCGGGCCTGCCGGGTAAGAGCCTTCTTAAAGAATTACGCTCTAACAATGAAATCGATCAGCCAAAAGTATTGGTGGTATCTTCCAAAAACAGTGAGAGAGATGTGGATGATATTTACAGCTTAGGCGCCGACGATTATGTTGGAAAGCCATTTCTTTTAAATGAAATGCTGGCCAGAATCGAGCGTCTGCTCAAATAAAAAACCTCAACATTCAAATTTAGTATCATGGTTAACTCTGCAGCCGGTTTTCAGGCAATTGATGCGCTTATTATAGGTACAGCAATACTGCTCGTTATTACTGTAATGCTATTCGTAACAGCTTTGTTTACACGTTCCGTGAAGATGCTAATTGAATGGAAGAGCAATAGAAAGCACAGAGTGCACACCAGGAATTTTGTTCAATATATTACAGGCAATAAAACTCTTGAACAGCTGAATGCGGCTCTTAAAAAAAATCCGGGATTAGTTAAAACCTATTTCAAAATTTGCAGCAACCTGCAATTTAATGTCCGGGGGTCGGAAAGAGAAAAAATTCAAAGGTTTTTAGAACAAACTGAAATGAGCAATTACTACATCAAATTGCTGCGTTCAAAATCAGAAAAAAAGATTATAGAAGCCCTGCACTATTTTAAAGAGATGGAACAACTGCAATCAAAGTTTATCAAAAAAATTCTGCCGTTGTTCAACCATAAACAACCATATATCAGGTACAGCGCTGCCACTGCAATGATGGGATGCGAAAAAGTAAAAGACCGCGGATACGCTTTAGAACTCATCTGCCGGGATGAAGAGCTGACCCGATTAGCTTTGTATGAATTACTCTACAAATACAGAAAGAAAGATAAAGAGCAATGGGAGCAGGAAGGAAAGTTCTTGATGGGGTTATTGAAAAATGAAACTGTGCTGAAAAAGCATAAATGCTCTATAGCTATAGCAATGGGTGGCATCGGGTATTACTATCAGTCAACAGCGATGCTAAATTACCTGAAAGAACTGCCAATAAACGATGATAATACTCCGCTGATAGCCGGATTGATTGAAGGTCTTGGTATGCTTAAGAGCCCGGCAGTAATTGAAGAAATTGAAAAAATAATTCCATTAACCAACAACACGCTGGTTAAAAAAGCATGCATGAATGCACTTCGCGAAATTAATGGTAAAGAGGGGATACAGCTATTATTTAATATGCTGAGACTTGATAATGAACCAATCACCCAGATTGAATCCGCAATTGAAATTATAAAACTGGACACAAGATCGCTGAAAAGTATATCATCAATGATGATCCCTGAGAATGCAAATAAAGAGCTTGTATCAAAAATAGAATCAGAAACAGGATATAATTTCTATTTAAACACAACATAATGTTATCGAATTCGATTTGGATCTTTATAGACCTGTTTACTTACTTCATCCTCGGATACTTCATTATCATAAACACCGTATATATGGTGTTACTCGTCATTTCCTATTTTTCAATCCGAAAACTGAATCGCTCAAGAGATGCTTTTGAGGTTAGCGGTTTGTTCGACTCCGACCTGCATAAATCTGTTAGTATTCTGCTGCCTGTCTATAATGAAGAGGAAACGGTTTGTTTCACTGTCTACTCCCTCATTCAGCTCGATTTTAACAATTACGAAATTATTGTTATTAATGACGGAAGCACAGATAAAACTTTCGAGCTTCTGAAAAAAGAATTCGATCTGTTTCTTACCGAACGTTTTATTCCCCAAAGGTTAAACAGCAAACCGGTTAAGGGGGTTTATGCATCAAGAAAGTATCCGGATCTGATCGTACTGGATAAAGAAAACGGAAAGAAAGCGGATGCACTTAATGCGGGCGCTAATGCCTCACGAAAAGATTTGGTATGTTCGGTTGATGCTGATTCCTGGCTTGAGCGGGATATACTTAAGAAAATGCTTCGTTCTTTTGTAGAGGATGAAAACACGGTTGCAGTAGGCGGTGTTGTCCGGATTTCGAATGGATGTGTTTTCGAAAAAGGACAGCTAAAGGAAGCGAGGCCGCCAAAATCCTTTCTCGCAAAAATTCAGATTGTTGAATACATGCGGGCATTTCTGTTTGGCCGAGTCGGATGGTCGGCAGCCGATGGCCTGGTTATTATATCGGGGGCATTTGCAGTATTCGACCGTGAGGCATTAATTACGGTTGGAGGCTATAAAGTAGATTCGGTTGGCGAAGATGTGGAAATTGTTGTGTATATGCACAAGCACTTTATTGATAAAGGCAAACCATATACAATTCGGTACCTGCCCGAACCGGTTTGCTGGACCAAAGTGCCGGAAGAGTGGTATGAGCTTTCAGCACAAAGAAACCGATGGCAGCGAGGTCTTGCTGATACTTTATTCCATCAAAAAGAGATGATTGGCAATCCTAAGTATGGCAAACTGGGAATGCTGTCTCTTCCTTTTCATTTTGTTTTTGAACTGCTGGGACCCATCATTGAATTTACTTCTTACGTTCTTTTTTTCGTGCTCCTGATCACCGGATATCTTTATCCTGAGTTTGCAATTCTATTCATTGTATTTGCAGTTCTTTTGGGAATGATACTATCTATTAGCTCAGTGCTTCTCGATGAGTTAACATACCAGCCATATTCAAGAATCAGAGATATAGTGTCACTTACATTCCATGCAATGGTCGAAAACCTCGGGTTCCGGCAGTTACATTTTTGGTGGCGTCTCAGAGGTTTGTATGATTATTTCAGTAACAATAAGGAATGGAATATACTTACACCCAACCCAAAAGTGGTAAATGCATTCCACTGGTTCTTTTTCGCTGCAATAAATGTCTTTTTTGCCAGCCTTCTGTATTATGGGCTTACCGCTTAATCCAGATGATCAGGAATATTGTAATCCACTCCATCGGCACGGTAGTCCAGTAAATGCTCAGCGAAGTAATCCCACAAAAGACGTTCAAAATATGCGTTATAGCGGCCAAAACCGTGACGCATTTCCGGAAATATCATCATGTCGAATCGTTTACCAGCTCTAACCAGTGCATCCACCACCCGATATGTGTTTGCCGGATGAACATTGTTATCCATTTCGCCATGAACCAGCAGTAACCTTCCCTGTAGATTTTCGGCTAATTCCTGATTGGGCGGAATGTGAGAACTAAATGTTGTTCGCTCCTCTTTAATCTCTTCACCGTCCTCATTTTCTACAGTTACTGAATCTGTTTCTGCATCCACACCGTGGTGAATTTCGCTCCAGTAAATGTTGTACACATTATTATCATGATTCCCGGCAGATGATACAGCCACCTTATAAAAATCAGGATACGTCAGTAAAGCTGCAGTACTCATAAAACCGCCGCCGGAGTGGCCATAAATTCCAACGCGGTCAAGATCTATATAAGGACGGACGGCACCAAGCTGCTCAATTCCATAGCGATTGTCCGGCAAAGCGTAATCGCGCAGATTTCCGTGACCAAAGTTATGGTACCATTTTTCCCTGAGTGGACTCCCTCCCCGGTTACCCATGGCCACTACCACAAAACCGACCTGAGACAAACTATGAGCTCTTGCAGCCGTTCCGCTGATTGAAAATCCTCTTGGATACGGTTCTACCTGAGGTCCGGGGTACACATAAGAAATAATCGGATATTCTTTTTCGGGGTCAAAGTCTGACGGCTTCCACATTACTCCGTATAGGTCGGTAATGCCATCGGCGGCCTTTACACTGAACTCCTCCGGCAAATTATAGCCGGCCTTTACCATTCGGGTCAGATCAACCTCTTCCAGGGGCATTAACTTTCTGCCTCGATTATCTCTTAAAACAGCTTTCGTGGGGTAATCAGGTCGTGAGTAATTGTTCACAAAATAACTGCGCGAATCACTCATGCTGAACGAATGGTTGCCATCTTCCGGAGTGATCAATTCCTGCCCGGAGCCATCAAAGTTAACTTTGTAATAGTGAGCGTGAAAAGGGTTTTTATCCGGCTCGTTACCAAACCCTTCAAAGTAGATTGTTGCTGCTGATGTATCTATTGCGGCAACACTTCCCACCATGAAATTTCCGGTTGTGATCCGGTTCATCAGGTTTCCATCGCTGTCGTATCTGTACAATTGACCCCAGCCGGTTCGCTCGCTCCACCAAATATACTCTTCACCTTCATTGATGACACCCAGGTAAGAGTTAAATGCATTAAAGTAGGGTTTACTCTTTTCACTCCAAAGCACTTCGGTTTCCCCTGTTGATGTATTGGCTTTTACCACATCCACTTCATCCCAGGTGCGTGTGCGGCGAAGGATATACATGTAGTCTGATTTATCGGTAGTATAGATACCTCCGTTTCTGAAGTAGGCACCTCCAAGAGCCTGATCGGGCCATTTATCCGTATCTAGGCGAACATGGTCTTTCGTCTCCATATCAAACACTAAAATTTCGTCCTGGAAAATATTATCCTCACCCGGAAGATTGTATTTGTAAGTTTCCAGCTCAGGCCGCTGGGCAATTGTATTGATCACCCAAAGTTCGTCTACTTCCCGCCAGTCCTGCCGTTTCACATACAGTTTTTTTGAATCTTCAAACCATTGTGCCCGCGAGCGCAAACGCTCCGTGGTTGTAGTATCGCCATGATCCTGCTGAAAACTGTACCAGCGCTCTCCGTCTTCAGTAAGGCGTATTTCTGTGCTGTCCGGATCATCGGCCCGCATTACATAAAGATCATGCTCCCGCGCAAAAGCTATCCATGAGCTATCCGGTGAAAATGTTTGCCATCTCTCCGTATCGTCAGCGTCCAGTGAATCTCCTTTAACCAGTTCGTCAGTATCCAGGTGGTATTTAAATTCGATACTGTCAACATGAAAAGTGAATAAACCCCGGTCGGTATCGAAATCAAAATCTTCGAGATCGAGCTGATTTGCATCAAATCCACGATGAAACGTTTCAGATAGTTGTGCTGCTATTTCATCGCGGTCAAACAGCGGACGACGTTCCTGCCTCGCGGCATCTACAAATTCCCACCGGTTACCGAACCCGTCTTTCCATTCATACCAAAACCGGTCCTCATCTTCAATCCAGTTTACATTCAAAAATGTGGTGCCGGTCATTTTTTCCATTTTATCGGCAGTAAACCGTTCTGCAAGTTCAAAATTAGCGTTTTGAGCAAATGCATATTTACTTGTAATTGCAAAAAGAGCAGGAAATAGAAGAAGGAAGAGAGAGTAACGTAATATTTTCATGTCGAATATAATGTTTGAGATATAGTGAGCTTTCAATATCAGAAAGAATCTGAAGGAATGCTTTTTGAATTACATTTTTTCACGTTCTAACATAAACCGTTTGGGTTTCGGATTGATATGCCCAAAAGATGCGTTATCTTAAGTGTGAAATAAAAAGTGAATCAAAATTATCTATCTATTATGAAATTGGTTGACCCAAGCGGAAAAGAAGTGACAAGTAAAGAGAACAAAGAAGCCGGTGAGCTCGAGCGGCAGCTCAATAAAAGAATTGAAAAGCTTTTAGAACCAGTGATGAATAAAATCAAACTTGCCGGCGGACAGGTTCCTCAGCAGCAGTTATTGCAAATTTCTTCCGCTGCGCATCAAATGCTCTTTAACAGAATGGTTTATAACCTTGCAATCAAAGCCGGCGTTAAAGATATCAGTGAGCTTGTTAGTGATGATGATGTTGAAGAACTTCAAACATCGCTCAGCAATCAGCTTCAGATTGTTGATTCCTCACAGATGGAAGAGATGCAGAAGAACTTTGATCAGGATCAATAATCTGAGTTTGTTATAAAATCGTTGAAATAAAAGTGATTTTGACCAAAACAGGCGCCATCCCGGACGCAGCGTTAGCGGAGTTCCGGCATGACGAAATTTATCACGCTATAACAGTCTATCTCTCTAGTAGGACATTCCAAGACTGCTTAATCAAATTTATATTTCAAACTCAAGCCAAATAATTAACGCACACTCCCCGTACTGTTAATCCTGATTCCCAATCCTGCAAGTGTAACTGATCCGGGCCTTACGGGGATCCCGCTGTCGGCGAAGTGTTCCATATGAATTCCCACTTCAACGTCTCCGGGTCCGCGGCTTGTGCCAACTGTTAGCCCGATTTTGGCGTTTAATCGCAGACCGTCATTTGCGAGTATGGACATTCCATAACCCGATACACCAAAATAATTATCATCACTGAAATAGGATCGATAACTGCCATTCAGCAGGAAGGATGAATGCAGCTCATCCCACATGGGTTCCAGATCTGCAAACTCTTCCGGGATTCTTCGTTCCCAGGTAATCGTGTAGTAATCATACTGAAGTGAAAAAACCGCATCGTTTCTTTGGGAAAACTGCACCGGCACAATCACTCTTCCCATTGCACTTCCAAAAACGGATGCACGCTCTTCTCCCGATTCCAGATTATCAATATCATGCTTACAGCGGTGATAATATCCAAATTGAAGGTAAAATCCTCCCCGATAGCTTGTATACAAAAGCCCCTCTTCCCAAATAATTGCATGCGGGCTGAAGTTTATATCATTATCTCCGTTTGCAATAAACTCAATTTGTGAGGTTATAGCGAAGCTGGACTCATTCCCACGCCTGAAAATTTCGAAATAGGCTCCCAGCTCCTGGTACCAAAGATGGTCACTGTCTCTTGCAAATGAGTAGTTGCCAAATGCCCCCCATCCGCCAACATGCGAGAACCATTTCTCTTCATCCTCCTCAAGATCAACAGCCGGATTTTCAAGCGGATTCAGAATGTGCGAACGTTCGATGATTCGCTGTCCCAATGCTTCACTCGGGAAAGAACTAAAAAATATTAAAACTGCCACAAACAAAATTTCAAAAGCACCTTTACGGAACTGATTTGTATAACTTTCCATCTTTCAGTGCAATTTGGTTGATAATTTAGTCCAAAGTAATCCGGTAATTCTCATCAAGTTCTTATTGAACGGCCTGATTATGAGAAATTGTTATGTTACATTACAATATGTAGTTAATTAGCACTACTAAATTGACTTATATAATAATAGTGCAACTGTACCATGCAATTCAAATAATGATAAAATGAGCTATGATGATTGGATAGGTAAAACAAAAAGCAGCAGTGATACTATGGCACCGGAGCAGTTACGGAAGCTTGAAGCGCTGATGAATCGCGACCCAAATTCGGTAACCGATGGCACGATATTGCCACATTGCGCACACTGGGTCTATTTTTCGGATGCTATTCCAAATTCGAGCCTGGGTATTGACGGACATGCTGTGAATGGTGATTTTTTACCCCCTATAGACCTGCCGAAAAGAATGTGGGCAGGAGGAAGCCTTGAATTTAGAAAACCGCTTAAAGCCGGCTCCCCTGCAGATAAGAAATCAACCATCATATCGGTTGATGAAAAAGAAGGAAAAACCGGTAAGCAATGTTTTGTTACGATCCGCCACCAGGTCAGCTCAAGCGGTGCAATTGCAGTAGATGAAACACAGAAACTGGTTTATCGTGAAGGATCAGAAGAGGGGGCTCACCCAATCAGGACCGAACCGCTGGATATCGATCCCGACTGGACCAAAACTACCAAACCGGGTAACGTCCAGTTGTTTCGCTTTTCAGCACTTACCTTTAACAGCCATCGTATTCACTACGATCTTGATTATGTGAGAAAACTGGAAGGTTATCCAAATCTTGTGGTGCAAGCCCCTTTTATTCTTTTGCTTCTTATCGATGCATTTAAAAATAAAAATGACGGCAAAGTAATCGAACACCTGGAGTATAAAGCAACCGGACCGATCTATCTTGATGAACAAATTACGATCTACGGAAAAAGTGTTGATAATCACAAAACAGAGCTCCGGGCTTGCGGGCCG
Source organism: Balneolaceae bacterium (assembly GCA_007126675.1). GTDB lineage: Bacteria > Bacteroidota > Rhodothermia > Balneolales > Balneolaceae > SLAU01. The sequence goes on along the minus strand of SLAU01000186.1, from coordinate 10,570 downwards.
GAGGGAAAAATTGCCATGAAAGCATCCATAAAGTGGATCTACTCCTGGAATACTTAGTTTTAATCTTAACAGCTTAAATTGTGAAAACTCAGGCTAAAAATTATATCAACGGTAAATGGGTACCCGGCACCCTTGGGAAAATTGATATGATCAATCCATCTTACAATACGAAAGCCGGAGAAATTGCAAGAAGCGGGGATCAAGATGTTGATAAAGCCGTGAAAGCCGCGCGCAATGCATTTAATCGTGTTTGGGGAAAAACGGATGCTGCAAATCGCGGAAGAATTCTGTACAAAATAGCCAACGTGCTTGAAGAACATCTGGATGAGCTGTCTGAGCTTGAATCGGCCGATACGGGCAAGCCGATTAAGCAAGCACGAACAGATGCCTCTCTCTGCGCACGTTATTTTGAATTTTATGCAGGCGCCGCTGATAAACTGCATGGTGATACCATCCCCTTTATGGATGGATACTCAGTGTATACCAAACGCGTGCCTTTAGGCGTAACCGGCCACATTATACCTTGGAACTATCCCCTTCAAATGACCGGCCGCACACTTGCACCTGCACTTGCTGCGGGTAATACGGCTGTTTTTAAACCTGCCGAGGATGCATGCCTTGCAGTGGTAAGAGTGTTTGAACTGATTCATGAAGCGGGCTTTCCTCCCGGAGTCGTAAATCTTGTTACCGGTCTTGGTGATGAAGCCGGGGCAGCTCTTGCAAACCATCCCGGAATAGATCATATGGCTTTTACGGGTTCTCCTGAGGTTGGTAAAATTGTGATGAAAAATTCTGCCGATCATATACGTCCGGTACTGCTGGAACTGGGTGGAAAATCACCCCAGGTTGTATTTAATGATGCTGATATTGAAGCAGCCATGCCTGTTATCGTAAATGCTATCATTCAGAATGCAGGACAAACTTGTTCTGCCGGTTCCCGGCTGGTGATCCAGGAAGATATACATGATGATGTGGTTCATGAACTTATAAAAAGGTTTAAGAAACTGAAGACCGGGCCTGCCGATAAAAATCCTGACGTTGGGCCCATCATCACCAAAAAGCAGCTGGAAAGAGTTGAAGGTTTTGTACAGCGGGCGATTGACGATGGTGCAGAAATTCTTGCCCAAGGTGATAAACCGGATGGTGAAGGTTTCTTTTTCCCTCCAATGCTAATGGGCAGGGTAAATAACGAAAGTTTTATCGCACAAAATGAAGTTTTCGGACCGGTGCTGACTGTGATTCCTTTCAAAGATGAAGCCGATGCAATCCGTATTGCGAATGACGTGGAGTATGGGCTGATAGCGGCAGTCTGGACAAAAGATGTTGGAAAAGCTCACAGGGTGGCAGAAGCTATTGATGCCGGCCAGGTTTACATAAATGGCTATGGAGCCGGCGGCGGAGTTGAATTACCATTCGGCGGAATGAAAAAGAGCGGCTTTGGCCGTGAAAAGGGATTTGAGGCGCTCTATGATGTAACCGCTGTGAAAACAGTGATTGTAAATCATGGATAATTATTTATAAACTTCTTAAAACTGTTTTAAAAAACTTATTTCAGCTGATTTAGTGTTAGTAAGTTTACCCAGGGGATGAAGGGGCAGGGGTTTTCAAGAAGCCTGAGAATGTAAAAAATCAAACACATCTAAAATGCGGTTAATTTATTCCGCCGGTTATTAGATAAGGAACTTGCTCGCATGAATTGAGAAACAATTTCACCTTATTCGGGGAACAAATTGACAAAAGTTGCCTAACCATAAAGGGATATCACTGAGAGTCGAATCTTTTTTAATCATCAGAATTATTTCTGATTCGGTTATTTCCAACGTCCGGGACTGTTTTACTCATAATTTATACAACGAAGCATTTTATACATGGATTCAACAAGCACACTCCAATCTGCAGACAAAAAGAATGGTTTACTCAGTTCCATGCGTGTAGATCTCGCTGTAGATCTTGGTACGGTCAACACACTAATATACCAAAAAGGCAAAGGTGTTGTATTAAATGAACCCTCCATTGTTGCTTTGAATCCCGCCGGAGATGTTATTTCTGTAGGGCATGAAGCCCATTTAATGCATGAAAAAACGCATAAAAATATTACAACCGTACGGCCTCTGCAGGGTGGTGTTATTGCCGATTTTGAGATTTCTGAAAAAATGATGCGGGAAATGATTAATAAAGTTATGAAAAACCGCTGGCTATCATCTGTAAGGCGAATGTTTATTACAGTTCCCAATGGCATTACTGCCGTTGAAAGGATGGCCGTTCGCGACAGTGCCGAAAATGCAGGAGCTAAAGATGTATACCTGATTGAAGAAACTGTAGCCGGAGCAGTAGGTTTAGGCCTCGACGTTAAAGAACCATATGGTAATATGATCGTAGACATTGGTGGGGGGACAACCGAAATTGCTGTAATTTCGTTGGGTGGCATCGTATTTGCACAATCTATACGTATTGGCGGTGTACAAATGAATAATGAGCTTGTTAATTACTTTCGCAGAAAATATAACCTGCTAATCGGTGAGCGAACGGCAGAAAAAATTAAGCACAAAATCGGGTCGGCTATTCCTTTAGAACAAGAACTAACCATGGCAATAAAAGGAAGGAATCTGGTAAGCGGTGTTCCAAAAACAATTGAAGTCACTTCTATGGATGTACGAGAAGCTATCTCTGAGCCGATTAACAGCTGTCTGGATGCAATCACAAAATCACTTGAAAATACTCCCCCTGAGCTTTCAGCAGATATACTCGACAGGGGAATTATGTTAACGGGAGGAGGAGCATTATTAAGAGGAATGGACCAGCTTATAAAAAGCTCCATTAACCTACCTGTTCATATTGCCGATAATCCATTAACCACCGCGGTTGAAGGCACAGGGAAAATCATGGAAAATTATGAAGATTATAGCAGCATTCTGTTGTAAAGTTTTTGATTGTTTATGATCAAAATATGTTACTGAAAAGCCATTCTGTTTAATTTTAAACCCTCTTATCTGATATAATCTCTATCGGTAGTTGATCACACGACCCGGTAAAACTGGGGCTTTTGCTGATAGAAGCAGTAGTATTGCAACTTAAGAAGATCTCTCCAAAAGAAAAGGAACACACCTTATTGGATGCACGTTTTCTTTAAGTGAAAGCAACTGGCTAAATGCTTTAGCATTTCATCAGATGCTTAAATTACTATTTATCATTCAATCGGGGTTTTGCCTATTTTTGAAACAAAGTGTAATTCATATAATAAAGTAAATCATAACAGAAGGAGCCTGCAATGAAAATCGAATTCAAACATGCCGCCGTAGCACTTGACCTCTCAGAAGCCAGTGATTTGATTATGGATTCAATTCCTCATCTCAAAAATTTTGGCACCGAAAAAATCACCCTTGTAACTGTAGTTCCCGTACCATACGCTGTGGAACGCACCGAGTTTAGTACCGACAAGCAACGGCAAAAACTCAAAGCTTACAAAAAGCAACTGGAAGAAGCCGGATTTGAGACCCGGTTTGAGATCAGAAGCGGAGTCCATTTTTACCCGCCGTCTGAAATTATTACTCAAGCTGAAGAGTGCGGAGCCGATTACATTGTTATTGCCAACAGAGGGCACAGCAAAGTGCAGGAGATGCTTATGGGGAGCACAGCAACCGAGGTGTTGCAGCGATCACCTTTGCCTGTGTTTTTGATTAATGTTGAGGTAGACTGGCACGATGATGACACAGATAAGCGCAAACTGGTACTTTCACAATCCGCTGAAAAGTCCCTTAACCACATAATGTTTGCAACAGATTTTTCAGAAACAGCAAGCCGCGCGTTCGAAGTAGTTAAACAATTTGAATCAGCTGGATTGGTTCAGAAAGTTTCACTAATTCACATTCAGGGGCATCACTATCTCGCACTCAGCGACCCAGCTAGTTTCGAAGATCTGACTGACAAAAACCGTGAACAGTTGAATGAATTACGCAATGAACTCTCAGATAACACGAGAGAGGAGGCAGAAATTATTATAACTTTTGGGACCCCTGCGAAAGAAATTATTGCCGCATCCGAAGAGAATAATGCAACCATGCTTATAATGGGAGCTCAGGGTAAAGGATTTATCGAAAAATTCTTCATAGGCGGTGTAAGCAGCCAGGTGACAAGAATCAGTAAAATTCCTGTACTTCTGATTCCAGCTGAAAGAGAACAATCCGAATAGTTAGCTGATAAAATGCAAGCTAAACTAAGTTGTTCATGGGGGTAATATGTTAAAATAGGAAACCCTGGTTGGCTGAAAACTTCTCAAACGAACATCAAATTCGTCAGATACTCTCTCTATTTCGGGGGTAATAAGACCGGTTGTATCATCTTCAATCCGGGAATAGTCAACATAAGCTACAAAAGGCCGGGTATCCTGAACAGCACTAAACTGTTCAATCGGAACATCATAACGAACAGTTATTGAGGATGGGTTATATGTAACTGCTTTGCCTGATGGCAGATTGCGTGTACGAATTGGAATTCTTACCTCTGCTTCGGTAAACTCGGCAACCTCAACCCGAAACAAAGTGGATGCCGGATCAATCTGAACCGCACCTTCTGGTTGCACAAGATCAATGCTCACTTCCAAATTACTGCTGATATCTCTGAATTCAGTCTCACGGGTATCCCAGCTGTCAATTTCTGCCATCCTTGATGCAGCTCCAGTAACTGTTACACTATCAGGTTCTAAGCGGGGGGAGCCGATAATACCGTATTGTTCTTTTAACTCAATATCAACGTTTGTAACAATAGGAACTCTTTTAGAAACCCTTTGCTCAGTTTCAATCGATACTACAATAGGTTCAACCTGTAATACATTTAGTTCAGATAATGCACCAACCTGCTGTCGAACCTGTTCAAATAAATTGATCTGCTGAGTTTCTGCATTTAACTGAATAGTGGGAGGGTTTGTATAAAGGTTGATAAGTTTCCAGCCCTCTCCGCTTAAACTAACAGAAGCTTTTTCAGGAATTTCATTGCTTAATGCAATATCTGACGGCATATTTACCACCCGTAAAGGTATATCTATGGTAACGCTGTAATCCCGGCCCATATTTACGATAAACCACATGCTGAGTGAAAATACAACGGCCAAAAGAAAAGCGATCACTTTATGGCCTTTTAAAAGACCACCCTGCTCATCTCCACTTTTTCCTTCGAATGATAACAGGGATTTCAGCTGTTTTGATATTTTTGAAATTATATCCATAATTTGAATATGCAAATTTTACTCATGCCCTCACAACTAATTCTTTAACCACTTTGCCGTCCACTTTATCATTCAGTTTTTTCACAATTGAATACCTGTTAGAATGAACCTCATGCCTCCAGGCAGAGTTCTCGATTTCAATAACAAGGCGATCTCCTTCAAAGTGAATATTTTTTGATACTTCTGCTATCGCCGGTCCAACCACATCGGGCCACACATGCAAAACCATTCCTCTTTTCAGCTCTGACCTGTGAGGAATTCGCTTCATAAAATCTTTCAGCAGCGAATTAAGTGATTTTGGTTTTTTACCGAACCCCATTACTAAAACCTTTTTTTAATGTTTCCATTCTCTAATTGCATCCACATATTCTGATCGCTATTTCTGAACAGCTCCGGGTTAAACGATCTTACTGATGCTGATGTAATGAACGTTTGACCCGAATGTTTAGTGAGTGTTTCAGTAATTACATCTGTTTTTGATTGATCCAGATTGCCAAATACATCATCCAAAAGCATGATAGGCAGATCATCCAGTTCATCAGAATAATAAAACAGCTGCGCCATCTTTAACGCCATCGAAAATAACCGGTGCTGTCCCTGCGAGCCGTAATTGCGAAGCTCCATATCTCCCAGGTAAAATACAACTTCATCCCGGTGCGGACCAATCAGTGTTTGTTCGCGCTCTTTTTCTTTTTCCACATTACCCTGCAGCATATCTAAATAAACTTCACGCAGTTCATCTTCACCGTTTACGTTTTCAGTAATCGTTTGATACACAAGAGAAGGCTTCAGGTCTATTCCGGATATAGTTTTATACTGAAGTTCCAGATAATCTTTAAACCTCTCTAAAACCGAAGCCCGTTTTATAATCAGCCTGGCTCCTGTTTCTGTAAGTTGTTTATCCCATGGGGCAAGAAGATCACGAAGTACAACCAGTGGGCCATTAAATTCCTGAAGCAGTTTATTCCGCTGCCTTCGCACTTTTCTGTAATGTATCAGATCCTTCAGATATTGGGAAGATATCTGGCTGATCATGCTGTCCATAAATGTTCTGCGCTCAACAGGCCCGTCGCTTGTCAGCTTTTTATCTTCCGGGCTGAGCACAACAACAGGCACCATGCCAATCAGGTCGGATAACCGATCGAGCGGGCTGCCGTTCACGAATATTTTTTTACCATCACCGCGTGAATAACTGCACCCTACAGTAAATGAAGTTCTGATCTGTCCTTCGAAATCCCCTTCGATCATAAAAAACTTTTCATCATGGTTTACCACATACTGATCGCTGGATGATACAAAGCTCCTGCTCATGCACAGATAATGAATTGCATCAATGAGATTGGTTTTACCCACTCCATTCGGCCCGGTAATCAGGTTCAGGTGCGGAGCTGTCTCAATCTCGGCATCGCGATGATTACGAAAATTTTGCAATTTGAGACGGTTTATACGCATAGTTGCAGTTTCAATTATCTGCTTTTAATTCCGGTACATTTCTCAGCCAATCGTACGTACACTCAGCAATAATCCGAACACCTGTTTCGTCAGGGTGTGAGTCGCCGGGTATTCGAATCGAATCGAGATCGTAGTTTGATGCATTCATTACACACGGAGTATTATCGTGAAATTGGGATGAACCCTGAATGGCTCCTTCTTTCAGCGCCCGGTAAAATCTGTACGTGTGAAGGTTTTCATCAGATCGCTCAAAAAATCCGGTGGTTGCAATCATAAATCTGCAACCCTGCTCGGCGCACCAATCGGTAATTTTACTTACTAACTTTTCTGCCAGCCTTAGCGAGTAATCAGAGTCAAGATCAAAATGTTCGTAATCCGGAACGGGAACAGGGGAAGTTCCGGGATCAAAATTGTTTGTAATATCTTTGAAATAAAAGTTTTGCCACAAAAAAGTGACAAGGCCGTTCATAAGCTCTGAGTGCCGCTGTAACCACCTATACCAGCCCATTCGCCCAAGTGAAAAGAGGAATGATCTTGGCTCCCATCGTATAGATTCAATCAATTCATCTGTTTCATCATCTATTACAAAAAGGTTTTTAGATAAAGCCCGTTCAAGATCGGCGTAATTTAAAAATAGTAATACAATGTCCGGCGAAATCTGTTCTCCAAATTCTTTAAGCCAGGCAGGCCAGTCGGCCAATCCTGCGCCGCCAACTCCTCCATTCAGAATTTGAAAATTCCCTTGTGCCGAAATTTTGTCATTTAATAATTCTGTGTATGTATCCTGCTCGGTGATATGGAGTCCGAAAGTGAATGAATCGCCAAGCGCCAGTATTCCACCGGAACCGGTATCAATTTCTCCGCCGCGCAAACGCGTATCTGTAAACCGGTATTCTGTGCGGCGGTCACCAAACTCCTGAAATGATTCACCGCCGGATTGATTCATCATAAAACCCCGCGGATGCATTTCTATCCAGGTGATCATTTTATCCTGGGAATAAAAAACCCGGACCAAAAATTCTGCAAGCAGGATAGTGATCAGTACACTTGCCAATACCAGCAGAATATTTATGAGCCGGGCTTTCAAAAATTCAGATGCTGAATGCTATTATTTTAATCCAAATACATCACCACCAAGAAATACCGCTGCATCACCCAGCTCTTCTTCTATCCGAAGGAGCTGATTGTATTTTGCGATACGGTCTGTACGGCTCATGGAGCCTGTTTTTATTTGACCAGAATTTACAGCCACTACAAGATCTGCAATAGTTGTATCCTCCGTTTCACCTGATCGGTGTGAAATAACAGACGTATAGCCATTCTTATGAGCCATTTCGATGGCATCCAGGGTTTCGGTAAGTGTCCCGATTTGATTTACTTTGATCAAAATTGAGTTGGCTATACCGTTTTTGATTCCTTTCGCCAACCGTTCGGTGTTGGTCACGAAAAGATCATCACCCACAAGCTGAACTTTATCACCAATTGCATCGGTTAGTTTCTTCCAGCCATCCCAATCATCTTCGTACATACCATCTTCGATTGAAATGATAGGGTATTTTTCTGCCCATTCGGCCCAATATTCTACCATCGCATCTGCATCTCTTTCGGAACCGTCGCTCCACTTAAACTCGTAGATCTTCTTTTCTTTATTATAAAACTCCGAACTTGCCGGATCAAGCGCTAACAGAATTTCGTCACCGGGTGTGTAACCGGCTTTTTCTATCGCAGTCAGGATCACCTCAACAGCCTCTTCATTTGACTTGAGATTAGGTGCAAACCCGCCCTCATCGCCAACTGAAGTGTTGTAGTTTTTGGATGATAGAACCTTTTTCAGATTATGAAATATTTCGGCACCAATCTGAACTGCCTGGCTAAATGACTTAGCGCCTGCAGGCATAATCATGAACTCTTGCAAGTCCACATTGTTATCAGCGTGTGAACCGCCATTAATAATATTCATCATAGGCAGCGGCAACACTTTAGCGTTTAGTCCGCCCATATATCTCCACAATGGAAGAGCAGAAGACTGAGCTGCTGCCTTGGCTACTGCCATTGAAACACCCAGAATAGCATTAGCTCCCAAATTTGATTTATTGGAAGTGCCGTCAAGCTCAAGCATCATCATATCAATTTCTGTCTGCATGTTAGCAGGCATCCCGATCAGCTCATCAGCAATTGGACCGTTTACATTTTCAACTGCCTTTTTTACACTTTTACCGAGATAGTAATCGCTGTCGCCGTCACGCAATTCTACAGCCTCAAACTCACCAGTTGATGCTCCCGATGGAACCGCTGCACGCCCTAAAATTCCATCCATTAAAATTACATCTACTTCAACAGTAGGATTACCCCTTGAATCTATAATTTGCCTTGCAATAATTTCTTCTATTAAACTCATAGCCGTTATTTTTGGTTAATTTTATGTATACACGTAAGGTACTGTATATTACACTTTAGTTAAAGAAAAACAGGATGAAAGCAATACTTCTTTTTGACATAGACGGAACATTATTAAAAGTGCATACAAAATTTTTGAAAGAGCTTGTTGCCGAACAATTGCAGAAACTGAATATTGATTACTCCCGGGTAAAGAATAATCGCTTTGCCGGCAGAACTGATCAGGCCATTTTTTCTGATCTAATCGGAGACAGGCCTGATACGGAAGATTTGTACAAGACGCTGAAAAAAAAGTATATCGATGGAATGAATAATCACCTTTCTTCTGAAAACGTAACTGTATTTGATGAAGCTGCTGAAGCAGTTCTGAACGTAGCAGAAGCCGGTTACAGGGTTGGTTTGTGTACCGGAAATTTCAGAGAGGTAGCTGAAATAAAATTAAGAGCTGCCGGACTTTTTGAATACTTTCATTTTGGTGGATATGGCTGCGATCACAAAAACCGGAATTATCTTCCGGGAGAAGCTTACAAAGAGTACAGTAGCAAATATGATGACTCTCCGGCCCCTCAGCAATTTGTAGTTATTGGCGATACACCCAACGATATAAAGTGTGCAAAATATTTTGGTGCAAGATCAGTAGCTGTATCAACAGGGCACTTTAACAATAGCGAGCTTCAAAAGTATAATCCTGATTTAGTGCTGAGCAATCTTTCAGAGCCCGGAAAGTGGCTGCAGCCATTTAACAAACCATGATTTTTACCAAAGCCTGCCAAAGGTTAAAGTAATTTGCGGAGTACCGAAAAATCGCTGTGGATCGAAGAAAGGTTCGAGTAATAGATTTCCTTCTTCATCAAACTGAAACGGACTTTGCTGGCCGGTTGCCGAGCGATCACGTAATACCGGTTGATTGGGCATCATAATCTGGATACCGTCAGGGAAGTAATTCATATAGTATCCAAATTCTAAACGTGTAACTCTTGTGAAATTTCTGCTGAAATCGACACCGAATTTAATTTCTGCGGCTGCCCCCCAATGCCATTCACCGTCACTCCATCCGGAAAGGGCATCATTTACGGGCTCTGCATATCCGTGAAATCTGAAAAATAGCTCTCCTTCCCGATATCCATTGTTGTTGATGTCATCGAAGTAAGGGTACGAAAATGCGGCTATTGGACCGCCAGAAGCACTTATAAAAAACCTGTACTCCTCCTGAATTCTGCTGGCAAATAACCTTTGCCTTAGACCAAGCATTAGTGGAAATGCAAAAACACGCTGGTATTTATTAGGAACTATTTGCTGTCCGAAAATAATGTCTGTGAAGGTTTGTTCTGTTACATCACGTAAACCGGCAAACCGCAAGTTTACAACACCTTCAGATTGAGTTCCCAATACCTTTCGAAATTCGCCCCCAAATGCGAAACCAAAATTATTAACGGAAAAATCAAATGTGAGCCCGGTACTGTAATTATCATTTAAATTGATTACGCTTCTGTCAACTTG
>SLAU01000350.1 GCA_007126675.1 Balneolaceae bacterium | reverse complement strand
TTATTCGTACTGGATGCAAGGGCATCCAGCTCTTTCTCAATTTTCTCTGGTAATCGAACGGATCGCATGATATTCTGACTTTTTACAGACTGTATTACAAAATGTAATACATATTGCGCGTTATTGCAATAACAGACCTCTGAAACCGCACACTTTCCTCAATACGTTCACAAAGAGTGAATGACTCCGATCACTTTTTTGCTAACCAAACGTGAGTTCGATATAAGATCCTTGAATTTGGCAATGAAAAAGTCCCCTCCTTACGAAAGAGGTGAGCTTCTTTTTCCAAATTCTTATCTCGAATTCACGTTAACCAACTATTTATTTGTCTCCGATCTATTTTCGAAGTCACCCCCTCTCTGCTCGCAGAGAGGGGGGTGAGTCCGTCACTCCTTCCTGATCACATACTTCAAAATCTCAACCACCTGTTCAGGCTCACGGCAAACAGCCTGCGCAGCGCCATCTACTTCTTTCAATGCGTGGTTGAACTCTTCGGGATGGATGATGATCAGCTTTTTACCGAGGGCTGAGGCGTAACCGGCATCAAAAGCGGCATTCCACTGGCGATACTTTTCGCCGAATTTCACTACTACGATATCGGCATCCTCGATATGGGTGCGCGTGCGGATGGAATTGATAAGTGCTCCCTTACGGTCTTTCCAGAAATCCTGATCTTCTTCACCGAGGATATCGGTTCCGCAGTTATCACTTGCGGGATGATCGGTGACGGGTGCCGTGCAGTTCACCGGCAGGTTTTCCTCTTCAATTCTCTTTTTGATTTCAGTTCGCCAGTCGGAGTGGATTTCTCCGGCCAGGTAGAGGTTCCAGGTTTTCATGAGTAGGTTTATGTTTTTAATCTAAATTAGAATTTTCAGTTTTGAATAAATCTTACCATTTGAGGTTCTCGTCCCGAAGGGATCCCTTCGGGGCAGAGTTACGCAGATTAAGCGATGATGAACGCAGAAAATCAGCGTAACTCTGCGATTCATCTGCGCACATCTGCGAGAAACAGAAAATTTCGATAATCAGTTATTGCCTCTGTAAACCCGCTGTGCCCCAATATAAACATCATAAATCTCCCTGAGGTTTCGGATATCATCAAATGGATTATCATCAACGACAACAAAATCTGCATGCTTGCCTTTTTCGAGGGTTCCGAGCTCTTCATCAATTTGCATACATTCTGCTGCATAGCGTGTGGCAGAGGTGAGTACTTCCAGGGGAGTCATCCCCGAATCCTGCATCATTTCCATTTCCAAATGCTCGAAATATCCCTGGAATCGGGCCGGTGGCCCACTGTCGGTGCCCATCGCAATTCGAACACCGGTATTGTGCAGTGACATCATGTTTCCCTTAGCTACCGACAGAGCCTCACTATAAAAATTGGCAGCGCGGCCGGTAAATCTTTCCTGAATTTCAGGTTGTTGTAATTGTTCAATCACTTCGGGATCTGCCTCATCAAGGAAGAACGGATCATCAAAAAAGTCAGGCCGCTCCGCATAAATAAAAACAGATATCTCACGGGTCAGTGTTGGAGTTAAACAGATATCACGATCAAGCATCAGGCTGATCAGATCTTGATCCACTTCTGTATCGCGAACACTGTGTGCTACAAGATCGGCACCCTCATCCACAACTCCTTTGGCATCTTCAAGTGTTACGATATGGGCGGCAAGCGGAATATTATGGCTGTGCGAAGCTTCAATAATGGCAGCGTAGGTTTCGCGGTTCATCTTTTCGCGGGTTCCCAGGCCGTCATCCACACGAATTTTACTCCAGTCCGGATTTTTTAGTGCCAGTTCATTTACGGCATCATGAGCTTCTTCGGGTGTGGCAGGATTCAGCACTGGTCCTGCCAAAAACAAACGTGCCATTCCGCTTTCTGAAAAGTTTTGCCTGTCACGAACAGTAAAAGCTTCATCCGGTTCATCCCCCAGGCTTACAACGGTTGTGACTCCATACCGGGCGTAGAGCTGCAATTGTTCAATCACATTTTCTTCGGAGTGAATATCAGTGCCCGTCTCAAGGCCCCGTGCCATTCCAACGTGACCATGTGCATTAATCAGGCCGGGTATCAAATAGCGCCCGCCCAAATCAATGGCATCTGCCTCCTCGGGGAAATCAGGATCGGTCATATCAATGATTTCCAGCACCTTGCCATTATGAGTAATAAGGGCAGAATTTTGTGCCGGCGACTGATCTGTTCCGTCCCAAATCGTTACATTGGTGAAAAGCAGTATATCATCGGGATAGTCATCACTGCAGGCGGTAATGAGTAGCGTGATGGTGAGTGTTACCAGAATGATAGTCGTGAGTCTTGAGTCGTGAGTCATGAGGGGGGCTCAGTAGTTAAAGGTTAACCGGTAATGATTAAATATTAGCAACAACTGGCACAAATCAAAAAACCACTTTCAAATTCTCTCAAGACTCAAATCTAACCAATCTCAAAGCTACTTGTAATCGTCGCTGTCTTTTCCAGCGTTTTGGATACGGAGCAGTATTTGTTCAGTGACAGATCGATAGCTCGCGATACTTTTTTCTCATCCAGATGATCACCCTTCAGGATAAAATGCATGTGGATTGTTTTGAATTCGGAATATTGCTCGCCCTCAACATTAACCCGTTCGCCGGTTACTTCTATTTTCAGATCATCCGGATTCTGCTTCTGCTTTTTCAGGATTCCAACCACATCTATTGCGGAGCAACCTCCTGCGGCTGCAAGCAGCATCTGCATGGGACGAAATCCACCGTTGATACCGCCAATCGCTTCGGTGCCGTCCATTTGTAGGGTTACACCATCTTCGTTTTCGGCTTGCATGTGTACGGCATCGTTCAGGCGATTAATTTTTATTTTCATTAGTAAGTATGTTTTTTATTTGAGATTTGTAGAAGATAATAATTCTGGGTTAACCAGATTTTTTTGAATCAACTTCATTTTCAACATTAACCCTGACCGGTGCAAGCTCTACTGCGGTGGATACATCTGCACTGAATGTGAATTCATGCTCAATGAGTGCCTGACGGCATTTGTTCATAACATTAGTTCTTATTGCCGGCAGACCAGATTCCTGATCACGTACATTGATCCAGAATGATACCTGTAGTTCTACAAAATCCGGATCAAAGCCTTTGATTACAACAGATGGAGCCGGTTTTTTAAGTACTTTCTTAACTGACTTAACAGTTTTAAGAAGAACCTCAGTTGCATGATTCGGATCGTCTCCATAATCAATCCCAACTGTAAAACTACCGCGCCGAAGCCCATCGATTGTGTAGTTGTGTAACGGTTTGGTAAACAGCTGTGCGCTGGGAATAAAAACATCACAACCATCACCGGTGCGTACATGGGTATGGCGAAGTTCAATGAGTTGCACTCTGCCCATAATGCCTCCGGTTTCTATCAGGTCGCCTTTATTAAACGGGCGGCTGAATGCGAGCAAAAATCCAGCAAGAAAATTTTCGCCAATATCTTTAAAAGCAAATCCAAGAATTACTGCTGTGAGGCCGCCACCTGCAAGCAATGTTGCAGCAAAAGTCTGATATCCGAGAATATTGAGAAAGAAAATAAAACCAATAAATACAATAATACCGGTGATTAATTTTGAAAAGTAGAGAAATGAAGAATCTTTATGTGCTGATTTTTCTACGGCTCTCTGTATAAACTTTCCGGCAAATTTACCAGCTAAATAAAATATCAGAAGTATTACCAGTGCAAAAATCAGAGTAGGCAGGAACTCGACAAACCTTTCAAAGTCAATCAGAAATTGTTCAAGAAACGTTTCAAACATATGGCTGAAGTTTGATTTATAAGGATAGTTTCATAGTAGAAAGGTATGTTATTTTGATGAATTGAAAATGATGGAGATGATGAAAACCGGGTTTGCCCGTGGGATCCTGCTGCCCGGATACTTTACCATGCCTACGGCATTCTTTCTTTACTTTTGACTGGCTTGCCCCACGGGATGAATCCCGGGGTTACAATATGGTTCATCCGCGAAGCGGATTGTTCGTGGCTGATGATCTAATTGTGATTGAGTAGAGCTACCTTAAGTTAATACTTAGAAATTGTAGGCTGTTGTCTAAGTGTAATCTTTTGCCATTACTTGAATTCACATGCAATCAAGAGCTATAGGAACTTTGTTAAGGTCCAGTGCCGGTAGGCACGTCCAATTTTGTAACGCCGGGATTTATCCCGGTGACAAAAAAGAGAGCAGCTACCTAACCAAAAGTACTGTAGGTACGGCCGATTTTATAAGCTTTTATAAGCTGGAGGTGTTCCTGCTGCCCGGATTTACCATGCCTACGGCATTCTTTTTTTACTTTTGACTGGTTTTGCCCCGCGGGATGAATCCCGGGGTTACAACATCGTTCATCCGCGAAGCGGATTGTTGATGGCTGATTATCTATTTGTGATTAAATAGCGTTGCCTTAAGTTAATCCTGCGTCTGCAATTAGCTGCAATCAGTTATTTGTTCTATGCTACAGCCCAATGCCAATTAGCAAGTGTGATTTTGTTACAGCGGACTTATTCTAGTGCCTGAATATTTTTCATGCCTATGGTATTCTCTTGTTTTACTATTGCTTAATTCGTTGGAACTATAGGAACTTTGTTAAGGCCCAGTGCCGGTAGGCACGTCCGATTTTGTAACGCCGGGATTTATCCCGGTGGTAAAAAGCTGACACCAACTCCAGAAAAGTACCGTAGGTACGCCCGATATAAAAGCGCTGCGTTTCCCAAAAAGCGTCTATATGGGAATACTGCAACATCTATTAGTGCGACTGACTTTTTTTAAGGCTTCATTTCTAAGAAAGAGCTATCTTACATAAAATCAATAACATGAACGATAACCTTAAGATTCAGCCATGGCCAATACATACCATCAAATCTATCTTCAGACCATTTTTGCAGTCAAATTTAGAAAGGCATCCATTCAACCCAACTGGAAATCTGAGTTGTTTGGAGTAATCGGTAATCTGATTAATGAATCCGGGTCAAAAACATTAATTGTAAATGGTGTTGAAGATCATGTTCACTGTTTTTTGGGATTAAAACCCGCGATTTCGGTTTCTGATCTAATGCAGTCGGTGAAAGCAAAATCTTCAAAATGGGTAAATGAAAACGGCTTATGTAATCATCGCTTTGAGTGGCAATCGGGCTATGGCTGTTTTTCTTACAGTCATTCACATATCGATCGCGTATTTCGTTACGTAAGGAATCAGGAGGAGCATCACAAAAAGGTGAGTTTTCTGGATGAGTATAAAAAGCTTCTTGAGAGTTTCGGCCTTGATTATGATGAGCGGTATATCTTTCATGAGCCGAAGTGATGGCGGTACTGGTTTTTGAGTTGGCCGCGGGATTTTGATGCCTGAATATTTTACCATGCCTACGGCATTCAATTGTTTTACTTTTGCCTGGCTTGCCCCGCGGGATGAATCCCGGGGTTACAATATCGATCATCCGCGAGGCGGATTAGTGATGGTTGATTGCTTGGATAATGATTTAACTGTATTTGAGTAGAGTTGTTTTAAGTTAATCCTCAGAAATTGAATGTTGTTACCTCAATACAACCCTTTGCCTACCACCATCTGTAATCAATTTTAGGTACTCCGCTACAACCAGTGTCGATAGGCACGTCCAATTTTGTAACGCCGGGATTCATCCCGGTGGCAGAAAGCTGACACTAACTCCAAAAAAGTACCATAGGTACGGCCGATTTTATAAAGCTAGAGAGATCCCTGTGCCTGGATACTTAATCATGCCTACGGCATTCAATTGTTTTACTTTTGCCTGGCTTGCCCCACGGGATGAATCCCGGGGTTACAATATGGTTCATCCGCGAAGCGGATTGTTGAGGGCTTATGATTTAGTTACAATTGTGTAGAGTTGCTAAAAGTTAATTCTTGGTAATTGGATGCTTTTTTCCTCAAC